>DASUSF010000032.1:0-3398 GCA_036375275.1 Geminicoccaceae bacterium
CCGTCGAGCGTCCGGCAGAGCCCGGGCGCCCGGCAGGGCTTCGCGCCGGCCAGTTCGAGGAAGGTTGGCGCGAGGTCGAGGTTGGCGGTCGGCAGGTCGATCTCCGGGACGCTGGGGACGCCCGCGCGGACCGAATCGGGCGCGCGGATCACCATCGGCACCCGGATCGCCTCCTCGAAGGCCTGGGCCTTCTGCGCCGGGATTCGGTGCTCGCCCTGCAGGAAGCCGTTGTCCGAGGTGAACAGGAACACGGTGTCGTCGAGCTCGCCCGCCCTGCCGATCGCGCGGTGGATGCGGGCGACGCCCCGGTCCACCGCCCGCAGCGAGGCGATCCGGCAGCGGTAGTTGTCGCGGATGCTCTCGATCCGGCCGGCGGGCAACCGGTTCAGGAGTCGGCGGAATGGCGGCTTGTCGGAGACGTCGCCCTCGTCGAAGGAGGGCGGCAGGGGCAGCCGCTCGCGCGCGAAGCGGCGGAAGTCGCCCGGCAGCGGCAGCGCGGTGCGCCCGCAGCTCCCGCGTTTGTCGACGGATTGCCCGTGCGGGGCGAAGTGGTCGAGCTGGAGGTAGAACGGCTCGGGCTCGGCGGCGAAGTCACGGGCGATTCGCGCGGCGGAGCGGTTGAGGACCGTGGTGAGGTAGTCGCCGCGCGATTCGGCGTAGCGAACCCGCTCGCCGTTCTCGGCGAGCTCGAAGCCGAAGTAGGAGTACGGCGGCATCATCGTCACCCACTCGTCCCAACCGGGCGCCGCGGCGGCCGGGTCGCGGGCGAACTTGTCGTAGTTGTTCATGTACTTGCCGACGTGCGCGGTCCGGTAGCCGGCCCTGCCCAGCCAGGTCGGCAGCGTGTTGTGCTTGCCGGCGAGCGCGCCGTAGCCGGGCGAATTGGACACGACCGCGTTGTTGTGCGGGTACTGGCCGGTCTCGAGCGAGGCGCGCGACGGGCAGCAAAGCGGCGAGGCGACCACGTACTCGCTGAATGCCGTGCCGCCATCGGCGAGCAGCCGGGTCGTCGCCGGCATCGTGCGCCGGTTGAACGAGGCCGCGGTCTGGTCGTCGGTCTGGATGACGACGATGTTCGGCCGGGTCGGCTCCCCGGCGCCGCTCACCTCCGGGTCGGCGTGGCGGAGCAGGACGAGCCCGGCCACGGCGGCGAGCAGCAGCGCCGTAACCGCCGCGAAACCGGTGACTCGGGCGACACGCAAGGAACGCACGAGGCTAGCCGGGCGCCTCAGGCGGGCCCATGCGACGGCGGCGACCGCCGGCGCGCCTGGCTTGGCAGTCCCGGGCCTCTATCGCCCGGAGCGACCACCGGATCGCGGCGCCCACCTGACTATCGTGGTCCGCCGAATGGCATCGATCCAGAAGATCGCCCCGGGCACGCCGATGGGGCGCGACCGGGGGGACGGGCCGGCGGAGAACGGCCCCGGCGAGCTTCCCGCGTCGGTCCCGCTGGCGCTCACCCAGGTCGCGGCCAAGGCGCGCGCCGCGCTCGACGACCCGGCGCAGGTCGAGCGGCTGCTCGATTCCAGCCTCTTTCCGATGTTCACCGCCGACGGCGACCGGCGCTACCTCGAGGTCAACCGGCCGGCCCGGCTGCTCTTCCGCCACACGCTCGCCGAGATGCGCGAGCTCCGGATCGACGACCTGACCCCGCCGGGGGAGATGGAGGTCCTGGAGACCGCCTGGCACCGGCTGATCACCACCGGGTCGGTCTACGGCCACTACGAGGTCGGCTTCCCCGACGACACCCGCCTCGACGTCGTCTACTGGGCGGTCTCCTTCCCCCTGCGAGCGCGCCACCTGATCGTCTTCGCGCCCGCCACCTGGTCCGAGGAGGAGCTCGCCCAGAGCGAGGCCGCCGGTCCGAACGCGGCCATCGGCCTGACCCCGCGCGAGCTCGAGGTCTTGCGCCTCGCCGCGAGGGGCAATTCCGCCGCCGGGATGGGCGCGGCGCTCGTGATCGGCGAGAGCACGGTCAAGACCCACCTCGCCAACATCTACGCCAAGCTCGGCGTCCCCGACCGAGCCGCGGCGGTCGCGACCGCGATCCGCCTCGGGCTGATCGACTAGAGACGCTAGAGTCGCCTTCGTCTTATCCCGTCTCAAGGAGGACAACGGGTCGCCCCCATGGTTCGAGTAGCGACGATCAGCATGGTGGCGATCGCGGTGGGTCTGGCCCTGGCGTCGTCCGCCACCGCCGCGAAACGAGCTCCCGCCGACTTCTACGGGGTCGTTCCGCAGGAGAGCATCAGCGACGGTGATTACCAGCGGCTCGCCGAGGGACGCGTCGGCACGGTCCGCATTCCCCTCCTCTGGGGCTACCACCAGGCGGTGGAGGGGCGCTGTCAGGCGGACGAGCAGATCGGCGTCTGCAACTGGCAGTATCTCGATGAGATCATGGCCAGGCTCGCCTTGGCCGGCGTCCGAGCGGTGCCGAACCTCTACGGAAGCCCGGCCTTCGTCTACGGAAAGCATCCGACGAAGCCGCCGCTCGGCAAGTCGCTCAAGGGATGGAAGGCGTTCCTGACCGCCGCCGCCGAGCGCTATGGACGGAGAGGGGTCTTCTGGCGGTCGTTCGAAGACGGCTACGGCTCGAAGCCGCGGCCGATCACCGAATGGCAGGTGTGGAACGAGGAGAACAGCGACCAGTTCTGGCACCCGAAGCCGAACCCGCGCAAGTACGCGAAGCTGGTCAAGGCGTCCTCCCAGGCGCTGCGGAAAGGGGATCGGCGCGCCAAGGTCGTGCTCGGGGGGATGTTCGCCGACGCGCAGATGCCATTCGAGGTCTTCATGCGGCGCTTCTACCGCGTGCCGGGGATCAAGGGCGCGTTCGACGAGGTCGCGGCACACCCCTACGCCCGCACGCTCAACCGCCTGGAGCGCCAGCTGCAGCTCTTCCGCAGGACCCTCCGCCGAAACCACGACCGCCACGCCGGGATCAGGATCACCGAGATCGGCTGGAGCTCCGGGACGGGAGGCAACTGGCTGATGAAGGGGCGCGAGGGCCAGGCGAAGATGCTCAAGGGGGCGTTCAAGCTGATCGCGAGGAAGCGCTCGCGATGGAACATCACCGGCGTGAACTGGTTCGCGCTCCGCGACACGACGAACGAGGACACCTGCGCCTTCTGCCACGACGCCGGCCTGTTCGAGGTCGGCGGCGCGGCGAAACCGGCCTGGGAGTCGTTCAAGCGGTTCTCCCATCCCTAGGAAGAGCGGAGGGGGTGGGATTCGAACCCACGAACGACCAAACGGCCGTTAACGGTTTTCGAGACTGCGTGGCGAGCGAGATTCGACGGCTCTAGCGCGCCGTCTCCGCTGTGTTCTGTCTCCTTGCGCCACTCTCTGCACCACGCTGAAGGGATACTGGACAGGCGAAGGCTTGGGTGGCGACGTCGTCA
>DASUSF010000033.1:0-4586 GCA_036375275.1 Geminicoccaceae bacterium
GCTGCCCGCGTTCAAGCCGAAGCCGGTCCAGCTCGCGCTCTTCTATTGGCAGGAGGACGACGCGGACTACCTCCCGATGCTCGCCGAGGCGTTCGCGGACGGCCGCCCCGACGAGATCGAGCTGGCACCCTTCGCGGCGCGGCTGGCGCCGGCGTTGACCTGCCCGTCCGACGAATCCGCCATGGAGGCCGGATGAGGGCGACCCTGATCCTCAACCTGCGCACGCTCGGCGCCAAGTACTGGGTGATCCCCGGCCTGATGGCGCTCGCGGCGATCGTCCTCGCGATCCTGATGGTGACGCTCGACCGCATCCTCGGCGACAGGTGGTTCGCTCACCTGCCCTGGATGTACGGCAACGAGCCGAGCGGCGCCCGGGCGGTGCTCTCGACCATCGCCGGCTCGATGATCACCGTCGCCGGCGTGACCTTCTCGATCACCATTGCCGCGCTCGCGACCACGGCTGCCACCTACGGCCCACGCCTGATCAGCAACTTCATGCAGGACCGGGGCAACCAGATCACGCTCGGCACCTTCATCGCGACCTTCCTGTTCTGCCTCCTGGTCCTGCGCACGGTGCGCAGCGCCGACGAGTCGCTGTCCAGCTTCGTCCCCCACCTCGCGATCATCGTCGCCCTGGTGCTCGCGCTCGCCAGCCTCGCGGTGCTGATCTACTTCATCCACCACGTCCCGGAGAGCATCCACGTCTCCAACATCGTGGCCCGCGTCGGTCGCGACCTCGGCCAGCAGATCGAGGACCTGTTCCCCGACCAGCTGGGCGAGGCCGGCGGAGCCGGCGACCCGGCTCCCGAGCGACGGCCGCCGCACGCGGTCCCGGTACGCGCGCGGGAGGACGGCTACATCAAGTACGTCGACGCGAAGCGGCTGATGCAGCTCGCGAGCGAGCACGACCTGCGCCTGCACCTCGACCATCGCCCCGGCGACTTCGTCCGGGCGGAGCGCGACCTGGTGTGGGTGGAGGCACCGGTCCGCGCGGACCAGGAGGTGCTCGACCGGATCCATGCCACCTTCGTGATCGGCGGCTTTCGCTCCCAGGAGCAGGACATCCTGTACCTGGTGAACCGGCTGGTCGAGGTCGCGGCGCGCGCCCTCTCGCCCGGCATGAACGACCTGTTCACGGCGACCAACGCCATCGACTGGCTGGGCGGCGGCCTCGCCAGCCTCGCGCGGCGCGACATGCCCGCCGACCAGCGGCGCGACGCCGACGGGCGCCTCCGCATCGTCGCCCGGTCGCGCACCTTCGAGGACGTCGCGAGCGCCATCTTCGACCAGCTCCGGCCCTACGTGGCCGGCGACCGGAACGCCGCGCTCCACCTCATGCGCACGCTCGCCGGCGTGGCGGAGGCGACCGCGGACCGGGAGCGGCGGGCGGTCCTCCTGAGCCATGCCAAGGCGCTCCGTCTCGCGGTGGTCGACGCCCTCGACCATCCGCGCGACGTCGAGCAGATCGAGGGCGCCTATGCCGACGTGCTCGCGGCGCTCGCTCGGCCACGCGGCGGCAGCGCCGCGACGCCCGCGGGCCGATGATCCACCGGTCCCACGGGCCCGTACCACTACCCGCGAGCGCGGCCCCGCAGGTCCGGCCTCTTGCAACTGTCACGGGCTTCGTCTAGCCCTAGAGCAGCATCCGGTCGGAGCCGACCGCCACCCGGCGATCGTCGTCCGGATAGCGCTGCTCTACTGCATTGAGATAGAGCATGGTTCTCGATCAGCGCGGCGTGTCCGCACCGCCGCGGTGGTTCCACCCGATCGAGAATTGCTCTGGTCGCGATCGGCAGGTCGGTTGAGTTGGCCATGCGTGCGAACGCCAGATGGATCCCCAGGGTCCGACCACCGGCATGAGGGCGCGCGCACCCCGTGCTCCCTCCCTCGAAGCGTGCCCCGCTCTGGTCCTCAACGCCGATTACCGACCGCTCAGTTACTTCCCGCTGTCGACCTGGAGCTGGCAGGAGACGATCAAGGCGATCTTCCTCGATCGCGTCGACGTCGTCTCCCACTACGACCGGGTGATCCACTCGCCCTCCGCGACGCATCGCCTGCCGAGCGTGGTCGCGCTGCGCCAGTACATCCCGCAGGACCGCCGGCCGCCGTTCACCCGCTTCAACGTGTTCCTGCGCGACCGCTTCACCTGCCAGTACTGCCTGATCCCGTTCGCCGCACCGGAGCTGACGTTCGACCACATGGTCCCGCGCTCGCGCGGCGGGCGGACCAGCTGGACCAACGTGGTCACCGCCTGCACCCGCTGCAATCTGCTCAAGAGCGACCGGATGCCGAACGAGTGCAACATGCGTCCGGCGACGGCGCCCCTGATTCCGACCACCTTCCAGCTCCAGGAGCGCGGCCGGGCCTATCCGCCGAACTTCCTGCACGAGAGCTGGCGCGACTTCCTTTACTGGGACAGCGTGCTCGAACCCTGAGGGGACGTGGCCTCGAGGGGCGGTCGGGGCGGCCCCTTCTTGTGTTGCGTCGCCGGCGCAACGTGCGCACATCAGGCGGGCCAGATCCCCACCTGGCTCCGGGAGGCTCCCCATGTCGCGACGCTGGTTGCTCGCCGCTCTCGCCGGCCTCGGCATCGCCGGAGCCGCCGCGCAGGAGATGCAGTTCTTCCGCATCGGCACCGGCGGGGTGGCCGGCACCTACTACCCGATCGGCGGCCTGATCGCGGACATCATCTCCAACCCGCCCGGCTCGCGGCCGTGCGAGCGGGGCGGGAGCTGCGGCGTGCCGGGGCTGGTCGCGATCGCGCAGAGCTCCAACGGCGCGGTCGCGAACGTCAACGGCATCCGCACCGGCGCCCTCGAGAGCGGCTTCGTGCAGTCCGACGTCGCCTCCTGGGCGTACACCGGCACCGGCATCTACAGCGACGAGGAGAAGGTCGAGGACCTGCGCGCGATCGCGAGCCTCTACCCCGAGAGCATCCACCTCGTCGCGCGCGAGGGCGCCGGGATCGAGTCGGTGCGCGACCTCGCCGGCAAGCGGGTCTCCCTCGACGAGCCGGGCTCCGGGACCCTGGTCGACGCGCGGATCATCCTCGACGCGTTCGGCCTCGACGAGGCCGATCTGGAGCCGGTCTACCTCAAGCCGAGCCCGGGCATCGCGGCGCTGAAGGAGGGCGAGCTCGACGCCTTCATCATCGTCGCCGGCTACCCGACCGGCTCGGTCGCCGACGTCTGCCGGAGCGACGGCTGCGAGCTGGTGCCGATCGAGGGACCCGAGGTCGACGCCCTGCTGGAGGAGTACCAGTTCTTCACCCCGGACCGGATCCCCGCGGGTGTGTACGAGGGCGTCGGCGAAACTCCGACGATCAGCGTCCAGGCGCTCTGGGTGACCAGCGCCGACGTCGCCGACGACCTGATCTACGGCGTGACCAAGGCGCTCTGGCACGAGAACGCGCGCAAGCTCCTGGACGACGGCCACGCCCGCGGCCGGAGCATCGTGCTCAAGGACGCGCTCAAGGGCGTCGGCATCCCGCTCCACCCGGGCGCCGAGCGCTTCTACCGCGAGGTCGGCCTGATCGGGGAATAAGCTCCGCGACCGGGCCGACGCGCAGCCGCGCGGCGCAACTCGCGGGCGTTGCTGCGGCCGGCCGCCGTCCTACCTGTAAGGCGCGACGGAACCGGCCACGGGAGGGCCCTCATGCATCACAGGCGAACGATCCTCGCCGCGCTCGGCGCGGCCATGACCCTGGGCCTCGGCCGGAGCGCGCTCGCGCACCACGGCTGGCGCTGGACCCAGGACGGCAACTTCGAGCTGACCGGGATCATCAGGGCGGTGCGGCTCGGCAATCCCCACGGCCTTCTCGAGGTGGACGCCGACGGCGAGGGATGGACCGTCGAGGTCGGCCAGCCCTGGCGGAACGAACGCGCCGGCCTGAAGGACGACATGCTCGTGCCCGGGGTCGAGATCACCGCGTCCGGGCACCGCGCCGCCAACCCCGACGAGAAGCGGATGAAGGCCGAGCGCGTGACCATCGACGGCCAGCTCTACGAGCTCTACCCCGACCGCGACTAGAGCATCCGCAGCCGATGCTCGAAGGGGTCCTGGCTGCCGTCCAGGACATCGCGCCCGTAGTCGCGCTCCGCCGCTCGATCTGGGTCTACCCGCTGGTCAACGCCGGGCACATCGTCGGGCTGGCCCTGCTGTTCGGCGCGATCGTGCCGCTCGACCTCCGCCTCGCCGGGGCGTGGCCTGGGATACCGCTCCGCACCATGGCGAGGACGCTGCTGCCGGTCGCCGTGACCGGTCTGACCCTCGCGGTCCTGACCGGCAGCCTCCTGTTCTCGGTGCGCGCGGTCGAGTACGCCGGCATCACGATGTTTCGGATCAAGCTGTTGCTGATCGCCGCCGCGCTGACCAACGCGCTCCTGCTGCACCGCTCGCTCGCCTGGGAAGCGGCGCATCAGGGCGCCGACACGCTCGCCCCGCCGCCCCGCCTCAGGATCGCGGGCGGGCTCTCGATCGCGCTCTGGCTGGCCGTGATCGTCGCCGGCCGCCTGATCGGCTACCTGGAGTGACCGTACCATAGAAATCGGACGCCGCCGAATCCCGGCGGGTTGGCTAGAAGACCC
>DASUSF010000034.1:0-3981 GCA_036375275.1 Geminicoccaceae bacterium
CGGCCCGGGAATGGCGAGAAACTCGCGACCGCTCGCTACCGTCATGGCGACATCCCGCTCGAGAAAGGCGGCTCGTTGTCCCAGGCCCGGGCGGCGCTGTCCAGCCGGCGGCACTCAGTCCGCGCTCACCTCCCGCATCACCTCGTAGAGATCGGCCTTGGCCTCGAACCCAACGCCCGGGATGGCGGGCAGGCCGACGTGGCCCTCCTCGACCCGGATGTCGTCGGCGAAGCCGCCGAACGGCTGGAACACGCCGGGATAGCTCTCGTTGCCGCCGAGGTGCAGGCCGGCCGCGATGTTGAGCGACATCTGGTGGCCGCCGTGCGGCACCACGCGCCGGCTCGACCAGCCGTGCGCGTCGAGCATCTCGAGGGTCCGGAGGTACTCGACGAGGCCGTAGCTGAGGGCGCAGTCGAACTGCAGGATGTCAGTCTCGGGCCGCATGCCCGCGTAGCGGATCAGGTTGCGCGCGTCCTGCATCGAGAACAGGTTCTCGCCTGTCGCCATGGTGCCCGGATAATGCTCCGCGAGCTCGGCCTGGAGCGCGTAGTCGAGCGGGTCGCCCGCCTCCTCGTACCAGCGGAGCCCGAGGTCCCGGAGGCCGTGGGCATAGGCGATCGCGGTCGCGCGGTCGAAGCGCCCGTTGGCGTCGACGCAGACGTTGGCGCCCGAGCCCGCCACCTCGATCACCGCCTCGATCCGGCGGAGGTCCTCCTCGAGCGGAACGCTGCCGATCTTGAGCTTCACGTCCCGGTAGCCGAGGTCGAGGTAGCCGCGCATCTCGTCCTGGAGCGCAGGGATGCCCTTGCCCGGATAGTAGTAGCCGCCGGCGGCGTAGACCCAGACCCGCGCGTCCGCGGCCCCGCCCCGGTAGCGGTCCGCGAGCAGGCGCCAGAGCGGTACGCCCGCGATCTTGGCGACCGCGTCCCAGACCGCCATGTCGATCACGCCCACCGCGACCGAGCGCTCGCCGTGGCCGCCGGGCTTCTCGTTGGTCATGAGGACGTCCCAGATCCGGAACGGGTCGAGGTTGTCGTGCTCGTGGTCGATCAGCGTCTCCGGATCGGCCTGCATCAGGCGCGGGATGAAGCGCTCGCGGAGCAGGCAGCCCTGCGCGTAGCGGCCGTTGGAGTTGAAGCCGTAGCCGATCACCGGGCGGCCGTCCCGGACCACGTCCGTGATCACCGCGACCACGCTCGCGGTCATCTGCGAGAAGTCGATGTAGGCGTTCCTGATCTCGGAGCGGATCGGCTGCGCCCGCTCGCGCACGGCGACGATCTTCATCCTGCTGCCTCCCGGTTCCCTGGCCGCAGCGCGCGACCTCCGCCACGGTCCATCGTATCGTCGAGACACGGGAACGTCCCGCATCACGCCGCCGATGCCGAGACGCTGGCGGCGGCGCCGCCGCTTGGCATCGCGCTCCGCGAGCGGGCCGGACGGCGGCGCACGGGTCAGCCCGGCGGGCGGTCGCCGACCCAGTAGCGCGGGCCGGGGCCGAGACGGGCCGCCCGGTCGTCGGGATTGGCGAGCCGGCACCGCTCCAGCGACAGGCAGCCGCAGCCGATGCAGTCGGTGAGCCCCGCCTTGAGGCGCTCGAGCTCGGCGATCCGGCGATCGATCCGCTCCGTCCACGTGCGCGCGAGGCGCGACCAGTCGCGGCGGGTCGGCACCCGCTCCGGCGGCAGCCTCGCGAGCTCGGCGCCGATCTCGTCGAGCGTCAGGCCGACCCGCTGCGCGAAGACGATGAAAGCGATGCGCCGCAGCACCGGCCGCGGATAGCGGCGGTGGCCGGAGCCGGCGCGCGCGGACGCGATCAGGCCCCGCTCCTCGTAGAAGCGGAGCGCCGAGGCCGCGACGCCGCTCCGCCGCGCCACCTCGCCGATCGTGAGCAGGCCCGCCATGGCGGAGCATCCAAGCCGATTTCCGCCTTGACTTCAAGTTAACTTGAACTTGTAGCGTCGGTCCACCTGGCCGCGCATGGGGTAGCCCCTGCGACCCGCGTCCGCGACCACCGGGTGAGGCCGGGCCGATCGACACAGAAGGAGCTTTGCAGATGCAGATGGTCATCCCCAACCTCTACGCGTCGCCCCCGGAGCGGCTGTCCTTCGCCCCCTCGCTCGAGATCCGGGCCTTCCTGCTGCGCCGCGAAGCCGGCAACCTGCTCGTCTACAACGTCGGCAGCGTCGCCGACGAGGCGGGGGCGATCGACGAGCTCGGCGGGATCTGGCGGCACTACCTGAACCACTGGCACGAGGCCGAGTTCGGTGGCGACCGGGTGGCCAAGGCCTTCGGCGCGCCGCTGTTCTGCCATGAGGACGAGCGGCCGTGGGTCGCGAATACCGCCGCCGTGGCCGGCACCTTCTCCGGGCGGCACCTGGAGGGCGACGACTTCGAGGCGGTTCCAATCCCCGGGCACACCGCCGGAGCGACCGCTTTTCTCTGGGACAGCGGCGAGCACCGCTGCCTGTTCACCGGCGACAGCATCTACCTCCGCGACGGCGAATGGGTCGCGGCCGTGCTCGAATCAAGCGACCGCGAGGCCTATATCGCGAGCCTCGAGCTGATCAGGACGCTCGACTTCGATCTCCTCGTGCCCTGGGCCACCAGAGGTCACCCCTTCCACGCCGTGACCGACAGGTCGGATGCCCGGCGCCGCATCGACGCCATCCTCGAGCGCCTGCGCCGCGGCGACGATCACTGAGGGAGCGCCGGCAGGTCCGGGCGCCTGAGCGCCCGGACGCGTGGCGCCGGGGCGTCGGCCACGCCCGCCCGATGGCATCGCTGCCCTCGCAGGTCAGGAGGCCGCCACACGCTGCGCCACGCTTTGCAGGCGGAGAATCTGCTATAGGCATTCGACATGCGTCAGTGACCGCAGCGGAGATCGCGCCGCTCAGGCGGGTCCTGCGGCGGCCGGGATGCACTGACCGTCAGGGAGGCAATCAATGAACGTCATGCAGCGCGTGGGTCTGGGCGCGGCCGTGGTCGGGCTGGCGGGTGCGCCCGCGTTCGCCGCCGCCGAGCTGATGATCGTCGGCAACGATCAGAAGGTGACCTGGGACGATGCCGGGAAGCCGGTCTTCGCGGCGCCGGGCGAGGACACCGTCTCGATCGTCGACATCTCGGACCCCGAGAACCCGGAGATCGTGGCCAGCCTGGATCTCATGAACTCGATCTTCGGTCCGCCGACCAACCTCGCGATCACGCCGGACGAGACGCTGGCGCTGGTCACCAACGCGATGCAGTGGACCAAGGCGGGCGAGGCCTTCGAGCCCGCGCCCGATGCGAAGGTCTACGTCATCGACCTGGAGAAGAGCCCGCCCGAGCAGATCGGCACGGTGGAGGTCGGCGAGCAGCCGTCGGGGATCGCGATCAACCAAGCGGGCGACCTGGCACTGGTCGCCAATCGCGCCGGCAACTCGATCAGCGTGCTCGCGATCGACGGCAAGGAGGTCCGGCACGTCGGCGATGTGGACATGGGCGGGCAGGTCGCGGCCGTGGCGATCTCGCCAGACGGCGGCCGGGCGCTCGCGGCCAAGTTCCCCGAGCACAAGGTCGCCCTGCTCGAGATCGACGGTCAGGACGTGACCTATGGTGGCCAGGACATCCCGGTCGGCTTGTGGCCCTACAACGTCGCGATCACGCCCGATGGCGCCCTCGCCCTGACCGCGGACAACGGCGCCAGCGGCGCGTCCGACGGGAACGTGGACACGGTCTCGGTCATCGACCTCTCGGCCGAGCACCCGCACGTGATCGACAAGGTGGTCGTGGGCGACGGGCCCGAGGGCCTGGCGATCAGCCCGACCGGCGATCTGGCCGTCGCGATTCTTCTCAACGGCAGCGCCGCGGTGCCGAAGGATGCGTGGTTCTCCAACCCGAACGGCAAGGTCGCGGTGCTTTCGATCGACGGCAAGGAGGTGACCAAGACCGGCGAGGTCGAGGTCGGGGGCCTGCCCGAGGGCGTGGTGTTCAGCCAGGACGGCA
>DASUSF010000035.1:0-8370 GCA_036375275.1 Geminicoccaceae bacterium
AGCTGCTCGACGGCAACGTCTCGGGCCTGCCCAACCAGCTGATCACCGGCGACGGCCGCGCTCTCGACGGGACCTTTCTCGGCTGCCTCGGCATGACGGCGCTGGCATGGGCGGAGCAGGCCCGCCATGCCGCGCGCCTGACCCTCCTGCCCGGCAGCGAGGGCGGCGGCTTCGGCCAGAACGACGTCGCTGCGGTGGCCTTCCCGGCATGGCGGCAGCAGGCCGAGGCGGGACGCTGCCTCGCGGCCGGTCTCGCCTGCCTCGCGGTGGTCGCGAGCCAGGCCTTCTTCATCACCGGGCGCGAGGCGCCGCCCGGGCTCGCCCCCCTCCTCGCGCATGTCCGAAGCCTGGTTGCGCCGGTGACCGCCCCGGTCGCCCTCGGTCCCGACACGGGCCGGCTGCACGCGAGCCTGGAAGCCGCCGTGATCGCCACCGAGCCGCCCGACTGGATCGGGTCGGGCGCCTGATCCGTCGCGGCGACCGCGCCACCTGCACGATGGTGCGCGACCGGCACCGGATCACGGCCGGCCGCTGCGACGTTGATCGTGGTGCGGGTGCTGCCGTCGCGGTGTTCCGGGTCGAAATCGAAGCGACCGCCGCTGCGGCCGATCGTACGCACGGGCGGGGCGGCTCGCCCGTTGCCTGATCCCCGCGACCGCGGCATCCTTGGGGATCGGAACCGGAGGATCGAGATGCGACTGGCAAGCGTGGCGGGCGCGGCCGTTCTGCTGGCCGTCGGCAGTGCGTGGGCGGCCGAGGGCGATTCCCTCACGGTGACCGGCGACGGGGTCAACGTGCGCAACGGCCCGAGCACGTCCGACCGGGTCATCATGCGCGTCTACCGTGGCCGGGAAGCGATCGAGATCGCCCGCGATGGCGAGTGGGTCCGGGTCGAGCTCGCCGGCAGCGGCGGGCAGGAAGGGTGGATCCACAGCTCCCTGCTCGCGCCGGCCGGTGGCGCCGCGGCGACCGCGCCCTCGCCTGCCCCGGATGAGGCCGTCGCGGCCGACACCCCGCGCCCGGCGGCACCGGCCCCGCCGGAGCCCGCCGGAACCAGGCCGGGTGGCGCGGAGGGCGTCGCCGCGGGCGAGCAGGCCGACGTGCCGGAACTCGGCGAGACCTCGCCACCCGCGGGCGGGACCGGGCCCGACGTCGCGGCGGTCGAGGTCCGCGACGGCGCCGGCGGAATCGAGCCTGCGGCCGGGCCCGACGCGGGTGGGCCGGAGCTGGACCGGTTCAGGGAAAGCGTCACCTACCTGAACAGCCGTGCCCTCCAGGTCGCCGGGGTCGATCTGTTCACCGAGGTCGAGGTGGTCGACGAGCAGACCGTGATGGTCGGCATCACCGACGCCTGGACGACGGTCCCGCCGGCCGGACAGCGGAGCTACCTGAACACCCTGGTCGATCGCTGGTCGGCGGCGAACGGCGGAGTCGCGCCGGTCAGCGTCCGGATCGTGGACGAGGAAGGCGAGGTGCTCGCCGAGCAGTCGGGACCCTGAACCCCGGTTTCCGGCACCTCGCCGGATGCAGCGCCTCAGCCGTAGGCCGGGGTCGTCCGGGCGACGCCGCCATGCAGGTCGAGGCAGCGGGCGACCCACCGCTCGACCGGGTCGTCCGGCTCGAGCAGTCGGAACGGGCTGACCACGCGCGCCCACTGGAACGCGCCGAACGCGATGTAGTCGGCGTAGAGCGGACGCTCGCCGCCGAGGAAGGGCTGCTCGGCGATGGTCGCCCGGAGCGGCTGGAGGCTCTTCCGGAAGCCCTCGACCCGCGCCTCGCGGCCGGCCTGCACCTCTTCCAGCGACCGCTTGAAGGTGCTCTCGCGCGTCGCGCGGAAGTAGGCGCGGTCCTCGGGCATGAGATGCTCGTGGATGTCGTGGAGGATCAGGGAGGCCACGCCCGGGTGCAGCGTGGTCGTGGCCCAGTTGAGGACGAATCGGCTGAGCGCCTCGCCGCCGGGGCCGCCGAACAGGCTCGGCCGGTCGGGGTACGCCGCTTCCAGATGCTGCGCGATCGGCCAGCTGTCGACGATCCGCCGCTCGCCGTCCTCGAGCACCGGAATGGTCCGGAACGACCCGTCGCCGATCGCCCCGATCTCGGTGAAGCGGGTCGCCCGCGCCTCCACCTCCAGGCCCTTGTGCGCCAGCGCCATCCGGCTTCGCCAGCAGTTCGGGCTGAAGCGCCGGTCGTCCTTGCCGACCAGGTCGTAGAGCCTCACCGCCATCCGCCTGTTCCCCCGTCGCTTCAAAGGGCTCTCGTAAGGGCTCGCCCGGCGCGCCGCAACCGTCGGGCCTTGACAGCCGGGTGAGGTCGGCTACATCCGGGGCCGCCGGTCGGCGGGCGGGCCGAAGCCGCGGGACAGCGGCCGGATCGCCAACCGCAGGTCGGCCTGGGAGCCATGACGGCACGGGGCGCCATGCAGAGCCTGCTCGCCATCGAGAGGCTGACCAAGCGGTTCGGGTCGATCGTCGCCGTCGACGACGTCGACTTCGCGGTCGAGCGGGGCGAGGTGCTGGGCTTCCTCGGGCCGAACGGCGCCGGCAAGTCGACCACGATGCGCATGATCACGGGCTACCTGCCGCCGAGCGCCGGCCGCGTGCGGGTCGCGGGCTTCGACGTCGGGCACCATCCGCTCGAGATCAAGCGGCGGATCGGGTATCTGCCGGAAGGTGCTCCGACGTATGGCGAAATGACACCGCGGCGGATCCTCGACTTCACCGCCCGCATGCGCCGGCTCGATGCCGGGACGCGACGCCGCCGGACTGGACAGATGGTCGAGCGGCTGCACCTCCAGCCGGTGCTCGACCGTCCGATCGAGACCCTGTCCAAGGGCTTCAAGCGGCGGGTCGGGCTCGCGCTCGCCCTGCTCCACGATCCCGAGGTGCTGATCCTGGACGAGCCGACCGACGGCCTCGACCCGAACCAGAAGCACGAGGTCCGCACGCTCCTTGCGGACATCGCGCCGGCCAAGGCGACCATCATCTCGACCCACATCCTGGAGGAGGTGGACGCGCTCTGCACCCGGGCGATCGTGATCGCGGACGGGCGCCTGGTCGCCGACAGCCGGCCGCGCGACCTGCTCGCGCGCTCCCGGCACCACAACGCGGTCACGGTGCGCCTGGGCGCCGACCAGGTCGACCTGCTGCAGGCCTGGGTGGCCCGCTGCGCCGGGGTCGTGGCGACCGAGGTGGTGCCGGGCGACGGCGACACGGCGGAGCTGATCGCGTTCCCCGAGGCCGGCCGCGACATCCTCGGCCGCGTGCAGGCGGCGATCGAGGAGGCGGAGGTCGAGATCGAGGAGATCCGGGTCGAGCGCGGCCGCCTCGACGACGTCTTCCGCGAGCTCACCCGGGCGGCCTGAGGCTCCGCCGATGCACGCCACCCTGGCGATCGTCCGGCGCGAGCTCCAGGCCTACTACGGCTCGCCGCTCGCCTACGTCTTCATCGTGATCTTCCTGGCGCTGGCCGGCGCGCTCACCTTCCACGTCGCCAGCTGGCTCGAGCGCGGCCGGGCGGATCTGCAGCCATTCTTCCAGTGGCACCCCTGGCTGTACCTGTTCCTGGTGCCGGCGGTGGGCATGCGGCTCTGGGCCGAGGAGCGCAAGACCGGCACGATCGAGTTCCTGATGACGCTCCCGGTCGCGACCTGGCAGGCGGTGGTGGGCAAGTTCGTCGCCGCCTGGCTGTTCATCGGCAGCGCGCTCGCCCTCACCTTCCCGATCTGGATCACGGTCAACTATCTCGGCACGCCCGACAACGGCGTGATCGTCGCCGCCTACCTCGGCAGCTGGCTGATCGCCGGCGGCATGCTGGCGGTGAGCGCCGCGGTCTCGGCGCTGACCCGCAACCAGGTGATCGCCTTCGTGCTCGCCGCCGCCATCTGCTTCGTCTTCATGATGAGCGGGCTCGAGATCGTGCAGTCGCCGTTCCGCGGCTGGGCGCCCGCGGCCCTGGCCGACGCGATCGCCGGCATCAGCCTGCTCTCGGCCTTCCAGCAGATCAGCCAGGGCGTGATCGACCTCCGGCACGCGATCCTGTTCACGTCCCTGATCGGGCTCAGCCTGTTCGTGAACACCGCGATCGTCGAGCTCAAGAAGGGGAGCTGACGGCGGTGCGGGGGACGGGTCTGGTGGGAGACACATGGCGCCGCATCACCGGCGCTGAGCGCCAGCACCTCGCGGCGCTCGCGATCCCCCTCGCCCTGATCCTGCTGATCGCGCTCAACCTGCTCGCCGGGCTGACCCTCACCTCCTACCGGCTCGACCTGACCGAGGACCGGCTGTTCACCCTGTCGGATGGCACCCGCGAGACGCTCCAGGCGATCGAGGAGCCGCTCGACCTCCGCTTCTACTACACCGACCGGCTGGACGAGGTCGGGCCGTACTTCGCGACCTACGCCCAGCGGCTCGAGGAGCTGCTCGAGGCCTACGAGCGGCTCTCGGGCGGCATGGTGCGGGTCGACCGCCTCGATCCCGAGCCGTTCTCGCCCGAGGAGGACCTCGCGGTCGCGGAAGGCCTGCAGGGGCTGCCGCTCGGGGAGGACGGGACGCAGGCCTACTTCGGCCTGTCGGGGCGCAACACCACCGACGACCTCGAGGTCATCCCCTACCTCGCGCCGGAGCGGGCGGACTTCATCGAATACGACCTGACCCGGCTGGTCTACGACCTCGCGAACCCGGAAAAGCCGGTGGTCGCGGTGCTCGGCGACCTGCCGATCATGGGCTCGCAGTCCAACCAGTGGCAGGCGTGGCTGGTTCTCGACGCGATGTTCCAGTTCTTCGAGGTCCGCTTCCTCGGCGGTTCCCACGCCCGGATCGACGACGACGTCGACGTCCTGATGCTCGCCCAGCCGAAGAAGCTGGACGCTCCGAGCCTGTACGCGATCGACCAGTTCGTGATGCGGGGCGGCCCGGTGTTCGCGGCGCTCGACCCGGTCGCCGAGGCGATGGACGCGACGGTCAACCCGTTCGCCGGGACCGAGGATCCGATCGCCACGCTCGAGCCGCTGCTCGCCGCCTGGGGAGTGCAGATGCCGGCCGGCGAGTGGGTCGGGGACGCGCGCACCGCGCAGCGGGTCCAGGCGCAGGTGCGGGGGCGCACCACCGTCGTCCCCTACCTGCCCTGGCTGACCCTCGACCAGGACCGGCTCGCCGACGACGACCCGGTCACCGCGGAGCTGGAGCGGATCGCGGTCGCCTCGGCGGCACCGGTCGGGGCGGCCGATGGCGCGACCACCGTTTTCCAGCCGCTGATCACGACCAGCCCCGAGGCGATGACCCTGGAGGCGTCGCTGCTCCAGGGGCCGCCGGACCCCGAGCGGCTGCTCCGCCGGTTCGCGCCCCGGGGCGAGCCGTTCGTGCTCGCGGCGCGGGTCAGCGGGCCCGTGTCGAGCGCGTTCAAGGATGGGCCGCCCGAAGGCGCCGATCCGGGCCTCGCCGAGGACCACCGCAACGAAGCGGAACGCCCGCTCAACCTGATCCTGATCGGCGACACGGACTTCCTGGCCGACGAGAGCTGGGTCCGGCGGCAGTCGATCGCGGGGCAGGAGGTGGTCCTGCCGGTCGCGCACAACGCCGACTTCGCGGTCAACGCGCTCGATCACCTGGCGGGCAGCCAGGCGCTGATCGAGCTGCGCGGCCGCGGGCTCAGCGTGCGCCCGTTCGAGGTGGTCGACGCGATGGAGCAGGAAGCGCAGCTCCGCTTCCGCGCCAAGGAGCAGGAGCTGCTGCAGCGGATCGACGCGGCCGCGGAGGAGATCCGGGCGCTCCAGGAGCAGGAGCAGAGCGGCGGCGTGATCCTGACCGCGGAGCAGCAGGAGGAGATCGACACCTTCCGCGCCGAGATGATCCGGCTTCGGCAGGAGCTCCGGGAGGTCCAGCGCTCGCTGCGCGAAGAGGTCGAGACGCTCGCCTTCTGGATCCGCCTCGCCAACATCTGGGCGATCCCCATCCTGATCGGCCTGATCGCGCTCGGCCTCGCCATCTGGCGGCGGACCCGGCGCGCCAGCCCCGCCGCGGCCGGCTGACGAGGGAGGCTCTGGGCATGACCCCGAAGACGATCCTGGTCCTCGCCGCCGTCACCGTCGCGACGGTGATCCTCGCCGTGGCGGCAGTGGTCGACGAGCCCGGCCCGAGCCGCATCGAGGTCGCGGGCGAGCCGGCCTTCCCCCGCCTCCGCACGAACCCGGATGCGGTCGCGACCGTCCTGATCAGGACCGGCGAGGGGGAGATCACCCTCGCCCGGCAGGACGAGGGGCGCTGGGTGGTGCCGACCGAGCACGGCTACCCGGCGGCCGCCGGACGCGTCCGCAACCTGATCGTCAGCCTCGCCGACATGCAGCTGATCGAGGCCAAGACCGCGAACCCCAAGCGGTTCGCGCGGCTCGAGGTCGAGAATGTCGAGGCCGAGGAGAGCCGCTCACGCCTCGTCCGCCTCGCCGACGCCGAGCACGAGACGCTGGTCGAGGTGCTGATCGGCAAGACCAGGAGCCGCCTCACCGGCACCGAGTCCGCCGGCACCTACCTGCGCCGGGTCGGCGAGAACCGGAGCTGGCTCGCGAGCGGCCGCCTCGACCTGCCGACCGCGGGCGCAGCCTGGCTCGACCGGCGGATCGTCGATCTCGCGGCCGAAGAGGTCGTCCGGGTCGAGGTCACGCCGCCGGACGGGGCGGCCTACGCCCTCGTGCGCGACGGCGACGGCTGGGCGATGGCCGACGCGGACGGCGCCCGGCTCGCCGAGGACGCCACCCCCGAGGATCTCGCGGGCGCGCTCGCGGGGCTGGATCTCGAAGCGGTCCGGCCGACAGGGAAGATCGCCTGGCCCGACGAGAGCTGGCGGTTCCGGTTCGTCACGGAGGCCGGCCTCGAGGTCGCGCTCCGACTCGCCGAGGTCGAGGGGGCGGGATGGGCGCAGCTCGAGGCGACGACGCGGCTCGACCAGCCGTCCGAGGAGGCGGTCGAGCGGGCGGCCGAGATCTCGGCCCGGACCGAGGGCTGGGGCTACCGGCTGCCCGAACGGAGCATCGAGCGGCTGCGCCAGCCGCGCGCCGCGTGGCTCGAGGAGGACGAGACCTCGTGACCCGGCCACGCTGTCGACGGCTCCGGGTTCAGCCGCTCATCCCTCTGGCCTGAGACAGCGCTCGACGGGGAGCCAGGCCTCCCAGCAGAAGCCGGCCGGGTCGAGCCGGGTCTCGCTCCGACCGCCGATCTCGTAGGTCACGCCGCGCTCGATGAGCTGCCTGCCGAAGCCGGAGGAGGCCGACTCCCGCACCGGCGGACCGCCGGCTTCCCGCCAGGTGATGTGGAGGACCTCGCCCCGGCCGCCCGCTGCCGGCTCGACCTGCCAGCGGAGGCTCACCCTGCCTCCCGGCACCGACAGGGCGCCATGCCGCGCGGCATTGGCCGTCAGCTCGTGGACGGCGAGAGCCAGGATCGAGACCGTGCCCGAAGCCAGCGTCACGGCCGGGCCGTCGGCGTCGACGCGGTCCGAACCCGGCGCGCGGTAGGGCGCCAGCTCGCCCTCGATCAGCGCCGTCAGCGGCGCCCCCTGCCAGCCGCTCGCGGCAAGCAGGTCGTGGGTCCTGGCCAGCGCCTGGAGCCGCCCGACCAGCGTTTCCCGCAGCGGCTCGTGCTCCTCGGGCCCGGCGAGCGTGCGCATGACCATCGAGCGGACCGCGGTGAGGGTGTTCTTGACCCGGTGGTTCAGTTCACCGAGCAGCAGCAGCTTCTGCTCCTCGGCGCGCTTGCGCTCGGTGATCTCCAGGCCGGCCATCAGGAGCCCGGCAACCGCGCCGCTGCCGTCACGGGCGGGCTCGATCGCCAGCTCCCAGGTCCGGGACGCGCCTGAAGCAGCCGGCAGGGTCAGCTCGCCGCGGACCGGCTGGCCGTCGATCAGGGCCTTCCGCTTGAGCGCGATCAGTTCCGCCGCCTGCTGCGCCGGCAGCAGCTCGTGGTCGAAGCGTCCGATGGCGTGGGCGAACGGCGCCTGCGCCTCGGCGCCGGCCTCCCAGGTGTAGCGAAGATCCAGATCACAGGTGTAGACCGCCACCGGCGCCCGCTCGAGGGTCAGGCGCAGCCGCTCGTCGCCCTGTCGCCGCGCCCGCTCGCTGCGCCTCAGCTCCGTGATCTCGCGCACGATCATCCCGATCGCGCGCGGGCGGCCGTCCTCGACCACCGGGTAGTAGTCGCTGACCCAGGTGCGTTCGGCATCCGGATCGGCCGGCGTCCGGCCGCTGATCTCGACGTCGCGGCACACCTCGCCCCGGTGGAGCACGGCGTGGAACACCGGCTCGACGCGGTCCGCGAGGTCGGGCAGGACCTCCCGCACCGAGCGCCCGAGATGCGCCTCGACCGGCACGCCGTTGATCGCGGC
>DASUSF010000036.1:0-8897 GCA_036375275.1 Geminicoccaceae bacterium
CCGGACGAGGGGCTGTACGCGACCCCGATCGACTGCGTCGGCGAGTACGACGTGCTGGTCTCGCGGGTCCGGAAGGACGAGACCGTGCCGCACGGGCTGATGCTCTGGGTGGTCGGCGACAACCTCAGGAAGGGCGCCGCCCTCAACGCGGTGCAGATCGCGGAGACGCTGATCGAGGACGGCCTGCTCTGAGGCTGGCCGTCCGGCGATGCGCGACGAGATCTACCAGACCGAGCTCCTGAAGCTCGCGGCGCGGGCACGGGGCGCCGGGCGGCTCGAGGCGCCGGACCTCACCGCCCGGGTCGACAACCCGCTCTGCGGCGACCGGGTGACGGTCGACCTCCGGCTCGACGGCGAGCGGCGGATCGCGGCGATCGGCTTCGAGGTCAAGGCGTGCATGCTCTGCCAGGCGGCCGCCTCGGTGCTCGGCGAGCACGCGCCGGGGTGCAGCGCGGGCGAGGTCGACGAGGTCGGCCGGCGGGTCGAGGCGATGCTCAAGGCGGAGCAGGCGCCGGACCCGGCCGAGGTCGGCGAGTTCCAGCCGTTCGTCCCGGTCCGCGGCCACAAGAGCCGCTACGAGTGCGTGCTGCTGCCGTTCAAGGCGATCGCGCGCGCGTTCAGCGAGAGCAGCTTCCGATGAGATGGAACCACCTTCAAGTCGAGGCAGACCCTTCGCTCATCGGAAGAAAACTGCTCTATCTCAACCATGTAGAGCATCTTCATCCGCGTAGAACCGCTCAGGAAAGCGGTTCTACCTGAGCGGATGATGCTCCAGGCCCCGGAAGCCGCCTGATCGACGGCCGCTCGCCGCACAGCGGGCAGGCCGGGTCGGGCCGCACCCGGAAGCGCTGGAAGGCCCCGCCGAGCGCGTCGTAGATCAGCAGCCAGCCGGCGAGGGTCTCGCCGATCCCCAGCAGCTCCTTCAGCACCTCGCTCGCCTGCAGGCTGCCCATCACGCCTGCGAGCGCGCCGAGGATGCCGTCCCGGGCGCAGCTCGGCTGCATGTCCTCGGGCGGCGGCTGGTCGAACAGGCAGCGATAGCAGGGGCGGCCGGCCTCGAAGCCGCGGATGGTCGTGAGCTGGCCGTCGAAGCGGTCGATCGCCGCGGTCACCAGCGGCTTGCGGGCGAAGAAGCAGGCGTCGTTGACGAGGTAGCGGGTGGCGAAGTTGTCGCTGCCGTCGGCGACGAGGTCGTAGCCGCCGATCAGGTCGAGGGCGTTCCCGGGGCCGAGGCGGACCGGGTGCTCGATCAGGCGGACGTCCGGGTTGAGCGCCCCCACGGCGTCGCGCGCGCTCGCGGTCTTGGCGGCGCCGGTCCGGGGCGTGGTGTGCAGGATCTGCCGCTGCAGGTTGCTGAGCGAGACCCGGTCGTCGTCGACCACCCCGATGGTCCCGACCCCGGCGGCCGCGAGGTACATGATGATCGGCGAGCCGAGGCCGCCCGCGCCGATCACCAGGACGCGGGACCGGAGCAGCTTCTGCTGGCCGGCGCCGCCGACCTCGCGCAGCACGATGTGCCGGGCGTAGCGCTCGATCTGCTCGTCGGTGAGGTCCATGGCGTCCCGCTGCCGAAGGGGTCCGGGTGGCCGCGCCGGGCCGGCTCAGCACCAAGCCAGATGACAAAGGCGCGCTCCGCCGTCACGATCACCGGGCGGCGGGACCGTGGGAGGCCGGGGGGTCGGATGGCGCCTCTGCTGCTGATCTTCAGGCGCCGGCACTGGCAGCACTACCGCTACCAGCTGCGCCAGGTCGACATGCGCCAGACGCTGATCCGGACGGCGCTCTGGCTGGTCGTGGTGTTCGCGGTGCACAGCTGGGCGATGGTCGCGTTCGAGGGGATGGCGCTCGGCGATTCGATCTGGCTGACGCTGACCACGGTGCTGACGGTCGGCTATGGCGACTACGCGGCGGCGACGCTGCCCGGCCGGATCGCGACCGTGATGCTGATCTACGTCGGCGGGGTGTTCGTGCTGTTCAACCTGGCCGGCGACTACTTCGAATACCGCACCGAAAGCCGGCTCGCCATGGCCAAGGGACGTTGGAGGTGGAACATGGAGGATCACGTGCTCGTCCTCAACTCCCCGACGGTCAACAGCGAACGCTACATCACCGGCCTGGTGCGCGAGCTCCGGCGCGGCCATCACTGGTGCAACTGCCCGGTGCAGCTGCTCTGCCGCGATTACCCGGACGGCCTGCCCGACGCCTTCAAGGAGCTCGGGATCGTCCACTACGACGGCGACCCCAGCGACCCCGACGACCTCGAGGCGGTCGCCGCCGACAAGGCATCGATCATCATCATCCTCGCCGAGCACGTGGCCAGCAAGCGCTCCGACGAGATCACCTACGACATCCTGGCCCGGCTGCGCGAGCTGAAGGCGCGCGGGCGGATCGTCGCCGAGTGCGTCCACCACAAGAACCGCGAGCGGCTCAGGCGGTCCGGCGCCGAGATCGTGATCCGGCCGATCCGCTTCTACCCGGAGATCGTGGTCCGGGCGATCGAGTCGCCGGGCTCGGAGGTGATCCTCGAGAACCTGTTCACGATCAAGGGCGACGAGTGCCTGGGCTTCGAGGTCAACGTCGGCGGCCTGACCTGGCAGCAGGTCGTGGTCCACCTGCTCGCGCAGAAGCTCGGCACCGCGATCGCCTACCGGCACCGGATCACCGGCGAGGTCCGGATGAACCCGGAGCCGGACGAGGAGGTCGACGCGCTCATGGTCTACATGATCGTCAAGGCGCACCGGCGCATCAAGTCGGAGGACGTGCGCGCCGCCCTGGACCGGATCAAGGCCACGGTGCCCGAGCCGGCCTGAGGCGTCCGTGGTCGATCCGGCCTGAGGGATTGGAGCATGACGAGGTCGGTCGTGGCGTGGCTCGAGGCGGTTCCGTGTCGTCGAAGATTGCTCTAATCATCCGACGCCGACCTCTGTTCCCGGTCAAGGAGCGCTGATGGCCTCGTCCCCGGAGGCAGCCCCCGCCCTCTCCGCCCCCCTGCTTCCCGGCAACGTCCCGGAATACAGCGTCTCCGAGCTGTCGGGCGCGCTCAGGCGCAGCCTCGAGGACGGCTTCGGCCACGTCCGGGTGCGCGGCGAGATCTCGGGCTTCAAGTGCCACAGCTCGGGGCACTGCTACTTCGCGCTCAAGGACGAGAAGGCGTGCCTGGACGCGGTCTGCTTCCGGCGCGAGGCGGGCCGCCTGCGCTTCCGCCCGGAGGACGGCCTCGAGGTGGTGGTCGAAGGCCGGATCACCACCTACCCCAGCCGGTCCAAGTACCAGATCGTGATCGAGCGGATGGCCCCCGCCGGCGCCGGCGCGCTGATGGCGCTGCTCGAGGAGCGGAAGAGGAAGCTCGCCGCCGAGGGGCTGTTCGACGCCGACCAGAAGCGGGCAATCCCGTTCCTGCCCGAGGTCATCGGCGTCGTCACCTCGCCGACCGGCGCCGTGATCCGGGACATCCTGCACCGCCTCGAGGAGCGGTTCCCGCGCCACGTCCTGGTCTGGCCGGTCCTGGTCCAGGGCGAGGCGGCGGCGGGCCAGGTCGCGGCCGCGATCGAGGGCTTCAACCGCCTCGCGCCCGGCGGCCGGGTGCCGCGACCCGACCTCCTGATCGTGGCGCGCGGCGGCGGCTCGATCGAGGACCTCTGGGCGTTCAACGAGGAGGTCGTGGTGCGCGCGGCGGCGGCGAGCTCGATCCCGCTGATCTCCGCGGTCGGCCACGAGACCGACACCACGCTGATCGACTTCGCCGCCGACAGGCGGGCGCCGACCCCGACCGCCGCCGCCGAGCTCGCGGTCCCGGTCCGGAGCGAGCTCCTCCTCCGCCTCCAGCAGCTCGAGGGCCGGGCGCAGCACGGCGCCGAGCGCGACCTCAGGGTCCTCGGCCAGACCGTCACCGGCCTCGCCCGCGGCCTGCCCGACCCGAACGCCCTGCTGCAGCAGGCGGCGCAGCGGCTCGACGACCTCGGCGAGCACCTGCCCCGGGCGCTCGAGCGCCGGCTCGAGCGGGACGGCCACCGGGTTCAGGGGCTCGCCGGCCGGCTCCGCGCGCCGGCCGACGTCCTCCAGGACCAGGCGCACCGGCTGCAGCGCTGGAGCGAACGGCTGGACCGCGGGTTTGCGGGGCGGATCCGCGAGCGCGCGCAGCGCTTCGAGGGCCTGGCGGCCCGCCTCGGCCTGGACGAGGTGGGCCGCCGCCTGCCGCGTCACGCCCGGGCGCTCGAGGCGCTCGCCGGGCGCCAGGAACACGCCATCGAGCGCCGGCGGTCGCTCTGGCGCGGCCGGCTCGACGCGCTCTCCAGCCGGCTCGAGAGCGTCAGCTACGCGGGCGTACTCGGCCGCGGCTTCGCGCTGGTCCGGGCGGCCGACGGCGCGCTGGTCAAGAGCGCGGACGTGGCCGAGCGCGCGGACCACCTGGAGGTCGAGTTCGTCGACGGCCGGGTCACGGTCGTGCCGGCCGGGCGGGGGCGCCGACGGTCGGAGCGGCGCGACCCGGCCCCGGCCGGGCGGCAGGGCTCGCTGCTGTGAGCGCGACCCGCGCGGTCGACCGGCTGCTCGAGGTCATGCGCCGGCTGCGCGATCCGGTCGGGGGGTGCCCCTGGGACCAGGAGCAGACCTTCGAGACCATCGCCCCCTACACGATCGAGGAGGCGTACGAGGTGGCGGACGCGATCGCGCGGCGCGACGCCAGGGCGCTGAAGGACGAGCTCGGCGATCTGCTGCTCCAGGTGGCCTACCACGCGCAGATCGCGGACGAGGCCGGCCGCTTCGGGTTCGAGGAGGTCGCGGACGCGATCACCGAGAAGATGATCCGCCGCCATCCGCACGTCTTCGGCGACGCCCTGGTGGATGGCGCGCGCGCCCAGCGGCTCGCCTGGGAGGACACGAAGGCGGCCGAGCGCGAGGGGCGGGGCGCGGCCCGGGCCAGCCTGCTCGACGACGTCCCCCTCGCGCTCCCGGCCCTCGCGCGCGCCGTCAAGCTGCAGAAGCGGGCGGCGCGGGGCGGCTTCGACTGGCCGGAGGCCGGCCAGGTGCTGGACAAGGTCGAGGAGGAGACCCAGGAGCTTCGGGCCGAGCTCGCGGGCGGGCGGATGCCGGACCGGGTCGAGGACGAGGTCGGCGACCTGCTGTTCACGCTCGCGAACCTCGCCCGCCATCTGGAGGTCGATCCGGAAGAGGCGCTACGCCGCACCAACCGCAAGTTCGAGCGCCGGTTCCGCCGGATCGAGGCCGCGCTCCGGGCCGGCGGTCGCCCGATGAGCGAGGTGCCGCTCGACGAGCTCGAGGCGCTCTGGCAGGCGGCCAAGGAAGACGACGGGGCGGCGGAACCGGCCGGGGCGGCGGGCGGATGAAGCGCCGGCCGGCGACCGTGCTCGCCCAGGCGGGCCACTACCTCGACCCCGCGACCGGCGGCCTGGTGCCGCCGCTCCAGCCGTCGACCACCTTCGCCCGCCGCCCGGACTACCGGCTGGTCGACGAGAACCTGACCTATGGCCGCGACGACGCCGCGAACGTGCGCCAGGTCGAGGCGCTGTGCCGGGATCTCGAGGGCGGCGCCGCGGCGCTCGCCTTCCCGTCCGGCATGGCCGCGATCGCGGCCCTGTTCCGGACCCTGGATCCGGGCCAGGCGGTGCTGGTCCAGAGAAGCCTCTATTTCGGCGCGGGGGTCTGGATCGAGCGGTTCTGCGAGCGGGCGGGCGTGGCGCTGCACCGCTTCGACGGTCCGGACACGGACGGTCTCGCCGCACTGGCCGACGCGGTCCACCCGGCGCTGATCTGGATCGAGACGCCGTCCAACCCGCTGCTCGACGTGGTCGACATCGCGTGCGCCGCCGAGATCGCGCATGACGCGGGCGCGGCGCTCGCCGTCGACTCCACCGCGGCGGGCCCGGTCCTGACCCGGCCGCTCGGGCTCGGCGCCGACCTGGTCATGCACGCCGCGACCAAGTCCCTGAACGGTCACAGCGACGTGCTGGCCGGCGTGCTGGTGACCGCCCGCGAGGACGAGCGCTGGGCCCTGATCCGGTGCGACCGGCACGACGCCGGGGCGATCCTCGGCCCGTTCGAGGCGTGGCTGCTGCTCAGGGGCATGCGGACCTTGGCGCTGCGGGTCGCGGCGATGAGCGCGGGCGCGCTCCTGATCGCCCGGTTCCTCGAGCGCCACCCGGGCGTGGAGCGGGTCCGTTATCCGGGCCTCGAGAGCCATCCGCAGCACGAGCTCGCCGCCCGCCAGATGGACGGCGGGTTCGGCGGCCTGCTGTCGTTCGACGTCAAGGGCGGCGCGGAAGCGGCGCTCACGGTCGCCGGCCGGCTCGAGATCATCGTCCGCGCGACCTCGCTCGGCGGCGTCGAGTCGCTGATCGAGCACCGCGCCTCGATCGAGCCGCCATCCACCGGCGTCCCGCCGGCTCTCCTCCGCCTCTCGGTCGGGATCGAGGACCCGGACGACCTGATCGCCGACCTCGACCGGGCGCTGACGGGGTAGATCCCTTCGCACCCCGTGGCAAGCCGATCCGCATGCCGCCGGAGCGGGCGCCACCGCCCCTGCCGACCGCCGATCCGGACGCGGCACGGTCCTCCCTTGCACGCCCACCCGGGACGCGCCGATCGGCGGCGCTACCGGTCGGCGCTTCAGAGCGGGTGGAAATTCGCGCCCTGGTTAATCAAAATGATCGTTCAACAACCGGTGAGGAAACCCGAATGAGACTGCTGGTTCTTCTGCTGGCGTCCGCGGTCGCGGTATCGGCGCCCGCTGCCCGGGCGCAGGCGCCCTTCGACATCGAGACCGGCAATGCCGCCATCGAGGTCGTCATCCCGACCGTCGCGCCGGTCATCTTCTCCGCGATATCGCCGAGTGGCGGCGACGCGACGCTGATCCTGCGGGTGACGACGCTGACCACCAACGCGTGGTTCGACGCGACCGCCCCCTACCACGACACGGCGATCGGGGTTTACACGCGCCTGGGTCGCCGACCCGCAGCCGAGGCGACGCTCCGCAACCTCAACACTGCGATCCTCCACGCGTCGTTCCACGTCTTCAACAGCCTCCTGCCAGCGCAGGCGCCGGTCTGGCGCCAGATGCTGATCGATGCGGGCCTCGATCCCGATGACGCCAGCACCGACCCGACGACCGCGGTGGGTCTCGGCAACAGCGCCGGCGAGGGCGTGGTCATCGGCCGCGAGAACGACGGGATGAACCAGCTCGGCTACGAGCGCGACCGCGAGCTCAACCCGATGCCCTATGCCGACTACACCGGCTACGAGCCGCGCAACACGCCCTACGAGCTGAAGAAGCCCGCGAGCTGGCAGCCCGACCTGCAGCGGGTCGGCATGGGTGTCTACAAGGCGCAACAGTTCGTCACCCCGCAGTACGCGCTGGTCGAGCCCTACTCCTACGCGTCGCCGAAGGCATTCGAGGTGCCGCCGCCGGTCGCGAGCTATCGCGTCAAGAGCCCGGCGTATCGGGCGCAGGCCGACGAGGTGCTCGCCGCTTCGGCCAACCTGACCGACGAGCAGAAGCTCAAGGCCGAGTTCTTCGACAACAAGATCCGCTCGCTCGGCTTCTCGGTGGTCGACGTGGCCCTCCAGCGCGGGCTCGGCCTCCTGGACTTCGTCCACCTCGACTTCGTGACCAACATGGCGGCCTTCGATGCCGGCATCGTCATCTGGCAGGAGAAGCGCCGGTACGATGCGGTGCGCCCCTTCAGCGCGATCAGGGAGGTCCATGGCGATGAGCTGGTCGCGGCCTGGGGCGGCCCCGGGGTCGGCACGACCTTCCTGCCTGCGAGCGAGTGGAAGAGCTACCTAGAGGAGGCCGATCATCCGGAATACCCCTCCGGCTCGACCTGCTTCTGCGCGGCCCACGCGCAGGCAGCACGCAATTTCCTCGGCGACGACGTGCTGAACTTCACCGTCTTCGTGCCGGCCGGACAGTCGCGGGTCGAACCCGGCATCACGCCGCTCCAGGACACGACCATCACCTTCCCCACCTGGACGGATTTCGCCGACGACTGCGGCCGGAGCCGCGTCTGGGCCGGGGTGCACTTCCAGGCGGCGGTCGACGAGAGCGCGGCCCTCTGCGAGGCGTTCGGCGACCTCGCCTATGACTACGTCTCGTCGCTGATCGACGGCACCGCGCCGCCGCGACCGCCGAGCGTCGGCGCGCCGCTCTCCGAACTCCTCGAGTGACCGGCGGGGCGGGGCTCCGGCCCCGCTCCCTGCAACCGCCGCGCGGCATGCCGGCGCGGCCGCCCCGGGGCCAGAGCAACCGGGGTAATCGCCGGTCGGCTGGGTGATCGGCCGCGCGAGCTCGCTCGGCTGAGGGCGCCTTCACCCGACGGCGACAGCCCTCACCCCGACCCTCTCCCCGGGGAGGGGAGAGGGAGGAGCGGCGCCCTCCCCGGTGGGGGAGAGGGAGGAGCGGCGCTGGTGGGGGATGCGACTGTCCCCCGATGGCCGTCCTCTCCCGCCCAGAGCATAAAGAAAAAGGCCGCGCCCGGAGGCGCGGCCTGGTCTTGGTGAGGCGAGGTGGGTGGGCTCAGAAGTCCATGTCGCCCATGCCGCCCATGCCGCCGCCGCCGGGCATGCCGCCGCCGCCCGACTCCTTCTTCGGCTTCTCGGCGATCATGGCCTCGGTGGTGATCAGGAGACCCGCGACCGACGCGGCGTCCTGGAGCGCGGTCCGGACCACCTTGGTCGGGTCGATGATGCCGGCCTCGAACATGTTGACGAACTTGTCGTTCTGGGCGTCGTAGCCGTACTCGAAGTCGTCCTTGTCGAGGATCTTGCCGACCACGATCGAGCCGTCACCGCCCGCGTTGATCACGATCTGCCGCGCCGGCACCGCCAGCGCCCGACGGACGATGTCGATCCCGACCCGCTGGTCGTCGTTCTCGTACTTGAGC
>DASUSF010000037.1:0-3646 GCA_036375275.1 Geminicoccaceae bacterium
CCCGGCTTCAGGACTTCACGACCGGCTCCTGGACCGTGTTCCAGAACCCGGACGTCCGCCTGATCGCGCTCAACGCCGCCCGGTTCGATGCGACCAAGCACCGGGCGCTGGCGGTGGTCGGCGACGCCCAGGCGGGGCTGAGCGAGCTCTCCGCCGCGCTGCCCGCGTGGCAGGCGCCGGCCGCCTGGCTGGAGCGGGCGCAGCAGGCATACCGGGAGTGGAACCAGGTGGTCGACCAGCGGAGCGGGCCGACCAACGCCGAGCTTCCGACCTACGCCCACGTGGTCGGCGCGATCAACCGGGTGTGCGACCCGACCGATCTCGCCCTCACCGCCGCCGGCGGGCTGCCGGGCGAGCTGTGCAAGAACTGGAAGGCGAAGTCGGTCGGCACCTTCGACTGCGAGTTCGGCTTCTCCTGCATGGGCTACGAGATCGCCGGCGGCTGGGGCGCTGCGATGGCCGATCCGGAGCGCGACGTCATCGTGTTCACCGGCGACGGCAGCTATCTGATGCTCAACTCCGACATCTACTCGTCGGTGCTCACCGGTCACAAGATGATCGTCGTGGTGTGCGACAACGGCGGCTTCGCGGTCATCAACCGGCTCCAGAACTTCAAGGGCGGGGCGTCGTTCAACAACCTGATCCAGGACTGCCGGATCGAGAACGAGGTCTACGTCGACTTCGCCAGGCACGCGGAAAGCATGGGCGCACTGGCCGAGACGGTGCAGTCGGTGAGCGAGCTGGAGGCGGCCTTCCGGCGCGCCAAGGCGGCCGAGCGCACCTACGTGATCGTGATCAAGGTCCACGCCCACGAGTGGACGCCGGGTGACGCGTGGTGGGACGTGGGCGTCCCCGAGGTCAGCCGGCGGGAAGCTGTCCAGAAGGCGCGGGCCGATCACGAGGAAGGCTGGAAGAAGCAGCGGGTCGGGGTCTGAGATGGCCGGGCCGATCCGCTTCGCCATCGCGCCGATCGCCTGGTCGAACGACGATCTGCCGGAGCTCGGCGGCGACACGCCGCTCGAGGTCTGCCTGAAGGAGAGCCGCGAAGCCGGCTACGCCGGAGTCGAGAAAGGCGGCAAGTTCCCGATGCAGGCCGATGTCCTCCGGCCGCTCCTGGAGGCGCACCACCTCGAGCTCGTCACCGGCTGGTTCTCCGGGCGCCTGCTCGAAGTCTCGATCGACGAGGAGAAGCGGCGGATCGCCCAGCAACTCGAGCTGTACCGGTCGCTCGGCTGCCCGGTCATGGTCTACGCCGAGACCACCGGCACCGTGCAGGGCCGGATCGACGTCCCGCTCGCCGAGCGGCCGCGGATCACCCACGAGGAATTCAAGCGCTACGGCGAGAAGCTGACGCACTTCGCGAACTGGCTGAAGGCCGAAGGCTGCCCGATGACCTTCCACCACCACATGGGGACGGTGGTCGAGACCGAGGAGGAGGTCGACTGGCTGGTCGCCAACACCGCGGACAGCGTCGGCCTGCTGCTCGACACCGGCCACCTGGTCTTCGCCGGCGGCCGGCTCCCCGACACCATCCGCCGGCATCGCCAGCGGATCAACCACGTCCACTGCAAGGACATCCGGTTTCCCGTGCTCGAGCGGCTGAAGGCGGAGCGGTGGTCGTTCCTGAAGGGGGTGCTGGAAGGCGTGTTCACGGTGCCGGGCGATGGCGGCATCGACTTCGACCAGGTCGCCTCCCTCCTCGCCGAGATCGGCTATGCCGGGTGGGTCGTGGTCGAGGCCGAGCAGGACCCGGCCAAGGCGCCGCCGCTCGAGTATGCGCGGAAGGGCTTCGAGACTCTGGATCGCGCATTCCGTGCCGCGGGCTTCGACATTCGCCCCTGAACCTCCTCCAGGTGCCGGCGGAGGACGCGGGCTCCGATCGCCCGGGCCGGGCAGTCGCGGAGCAGGTTGGCGTCAGGCCGCCTTCCGCAGCACCACCAGCAGCACCCCGCCGTCCCGCTCGAGGCTGAGCAGCTCGTGGCCGCTCGCCTCGCTGAACCGCTCGAAGTCGCCCGCTGCGGCGGGATCGGTCGCGAGCACGCCGACCGTGGCCCCCGTCTCGAGCACCATCAGCGCCTGGCGCGCCTTGATCAGCGGCAGGGGACAGGCGAGACCGCGGGCGTCGATCAGGGCGTCGTAGCGGCGGGTGTCCGTCATCGTCGGGTCGGTCGCGGAGCGAAGCCCAGATCCTAATCGAGCATCGGCGCGGCGTCAGCCTCGGCGTCCGCTGCTCGCGCCGGGCTGCAGCAGGGTTCCGATGCGACCAAACCGCATCAACCGCGACGTCGTTTCGCTCATCGGAAGAAAAATTGCTCTATTTCCAATTGATCAGAGCGGATTCACTCGATCCGGAACCAGGCGGTTCCGTCATGTCGGGATCCGCTCCAGGCGCGACCTGCCGAAGCAGCGCGGGGCCGGCTTCGCGAGGAACCGGAAGCGTCGCCGATGGCGGGGCGCATGCGTCAGCCGGCTGACCGTGCGACGTGGCCCAGTCCACGCAGCGCACGACGGACCTGCCGCCACAGGCGGCCCCGGCGGAGGCTGGTGTGGATCGCGCCGCGCCGGCCGCTCGCCAGACGCTCGACGACCGTCATCGCGTCGCACGGCAGGCCGCTCAGGGGATCGACGTAGGCCGGGTAGAGGATCAGGCTGCCGGCCACCAGCTGATCGAGGCTGAGCCGGCGGGTCCGCCGGGGGAAGGTCATCTGGTCGTCGGTCAGCCCCCAGCCGGCATAGAACGGGCCGCCGTAGGTCGCGACCCGCCGCCCCCGGAGCAGCGCCTCGAACCCGAGCAGCGAGGTGAGCGTGTGGACCTCGTCGACCGAGGCGATCGCCGCATGCGGGCTGGCGCTGCGCAGGACGACGTCGGCGAGCTTCCTGGCCTCGGCCTCGGGAATCGAGCCCCTCCGGTTGCCGGCCTCGACGTCGGGATGCGGCTTGAAGACGAGCAGCGCGTCTGGCCGCCGCGCGCGCACGGCGCGCAGGAGGTCGAGATCGGTCCGGATGGCGCCGCCGCCGGCCCGGATCGAGGCATCGTCCTCGACCTGTCCCGGGACCAGGACCTTCGGGCGCGGGTCGGTCTCGAATCCGAACGGCGCCTCGCGGCCGAGGTTGTACTTGGTCACCCCGGTCGCGAGCAGCCGCTCGCGGAGCGCCGCGGCCTGCGCCAGGGTCTCGCGGTCGAATTCCTCGAACTCGAGGATCTCCTCGAGCTCGCTCAGACCGTGCGGGTCGTAGTAGATGCCTCGCCGGTCGAACACCAGCGACGCCCCGGGCAGAAGATCCGAACCGAGCCCGACCGACCGCAGGAAGCCGTCCTCGATCCGGACCACCGGGACCGCCACCTGCCGCGCCCGCGGGGCGAGGTCCTCCGGCTCGCGCGATGCCCAGACGCAGATCCGGCCTTGGGTCCGGCGCGCGCGCTCGAGCGCCCGCTCGGTGCTGTCGGAAAAGCCGAGCGAGCTCCCCGTGCCCTTGAAGAAGGGTCGGACCAGCGGCCGCTTCCACCGGGCGAACCCGAGGCCTTCGATGTGGCCGCGGTTGCGCTCGTTCGCCCGCTTCATCATCGCGAGCCGCCCGAGGATGGTGTTCAGGTCGGCGGCTGCGCCGGTGATCGGGTCGACGTAGCGCGGGTAGCGCAGGTAGG
>DASUSF010000038.1:0-13309 GCA_036375275.1 Geminicoccaceae bacterium
CACGGAAACATGTCTTTCTTGGTAACCGCCGCCGCCGCCGCGCTCAATCGAAATCACCGACCCCCGCTGTGATCCGCCGGGGTCGCCAGGCCGCTGTCGCCGGAGGCTACTTGGCCGGCGCCATGATCATGATCATCTGACGGCCTTCCATGCGCGGAAACTGCTCGATCTTGGCCCGCTCCCCGACCTGATCGCGCACCCGCGACAGGACCCCCATCGCGATGTCCTGATGCGCCAGTTCCCGCCCGCGGAACCGCATGGTCACCTTGACCTTGTCGCCCTCGTCCAGGAAGGCGAACACCTTTTTCATCTTGGTGTTGTAGTCATTGTCGTCGATGTTCGGGCGCATCTTGATTTCTTTGACCTCGACGGTCTTCTGTTTCTTGCGCGCCGCATTGGCGCGCTTCTGCGCCTCGTACTTGAACTTGCCGTAGTCGAGGATCTTGCACACCGGCGGCTGTGCGCTCGGCGACACCTCGACCAGGTCGAGGCCTGCTTCCATGGCCCGTTCGAGCGCCTCTCTCAGGGATACGACGCCGGCCATGCCGCCGTCGGCTTCCACGAGGCGGACTTCACGAGCTTCGATGCGATCATTGATCCGGTATTCGTCTCGACCGGGAGCTGCCATCCGGTTTCTGCAACCTCATAGGTTTCACCAACAGCGATCGCCGCCGCGCCACGAGCGACGTCAGGTCAGATCGGGCGGCTTCGCCTGCGCTACACATTGGGCGAGGGCGGCTTCGAGAGCAAGGCATTCCTGTGCCTTGTCGCCCAGTCGCCGGGCGGTGACCGTGCCGTCCTCGCGCTCGCGCCGCCCGACCGCCAGCAGCATCGGTACCTTGGCGAGCGAGTGGTGGCGGACCTTGTAGCCGATCTTGTCGGCGCCGGTGTCGACCTCGACCCGAAGTCCTGCCGCGGACAGCGTCGCCCCGACCTTCCGCGCGTAGTCGTCGGCGTCGTTGGTGATCGTCGCGACGACCACCTGCACCGGCGCCAGCCACATCGGCAGCCGGCCGGCGTACTGCTCGATCAGGATTCCGAAGAACCGCTCGAGCGAGCCCAGGATCGCGCGGTGCAGCATCACCGGCCGGTGCTTCTGCCCGTCCTCGGCGACGTAGCTCGCGTTCAGCCGCTCCGGCAGCACGAAGTCGACCTGGAGCGTGCCGCACTGCCACTCCCGGCCGATCGCGTCGGTCAGGATGAACTCGAGCTTCGGGCCGTAGAACGCGCCCTCGCCGGGGTTGAGCCGGGTGTCGAGGCCCGCCGCCAGGGTGGCGTCGCGCAGCGCCGCCTCGGCCCGGTCCCATACCTCGTCGGCCCCGGCCCGGACCGGCGGCCGGTCGGCGAAGTTCACCCGCACGTCCTCGAACCCGAAGTCCCGGTAGATGGAGCTCAGCAGGTCGCAGAAGCGGATCCCCTCGGCGGTGATCTGGTCCGGGGTGCAGAAGATGTGGGCGTCGTCCTGGGTGAAGCTCCTGACCCGCATCAGTCCGTGCAGCGCCCCCGACGGCTCGTTGCGCATGCAGGAGCCGAACTCGGCCATGCGCAGCGGCAGATCGCGGTAGCTGTGCAGGTTGGCGTTGAAGATCTGGACGTGGCCCGGGCAGTTCATCGGCTTGAGCGCGAGCGTCTTGTTCTCGTGCTCGAGGGCGAACATGTTCTCGCCGAACTTCTCCCAGTGGCCGGACGCTTCCCAGAGCACGCGATCGTAGAGCTGCGGGGTCCGGACCTCCTGGTAGCCGTCGGCCTCGAGGCGGCGGCGCATGTAGCGCTCGATCTCGCGGTAGACCGTCCAGCCCTTGGGATGCCAGAAGGCCGAGCCCGCGGCCTCCTCCTGGAAGTGGAACAGGCCGAGCTCGCGGCCGAGGCGGCGGTGGTCGCGCCGTTCCGCTTCGGCGATCCGCTCGAGATGCGCGTCCAGCGCCTTCCGGCTCGCGAACGCGGTGCCGTAGATCCGCTGCAGCATCGCGTTCCGGCTGTCGCCGCGCCAGTAGGCGCCGGCGATCCGGAGCAGCTTGAACGCGCCGATCCGCCCGGTCGAGGGCCCGTGCGGGCCGCGGCAGAGATCGAACCAGCGCCCCTGGTGGTAGAGCAGGATGGGCTCGCCCTGCGGGATCGCGTCCAGGATCTCGAGCTTGTACTGCTCGCCGAGCTCCTCGAACCGCCGCCGCGCCTCCTCCCGGCTCACCGCCTCGATCCGGAACGGCCGGTCCTCGGCGATGATCTCGGCCATGCGCGCCTCGATCCGCTCCAGGTCCTCCGGGTGGAACGGCTCGTTGCGGGCGAAGTCGTAATAGAAGCCGTCCGCCACCGGCGGCCCGATGGTCACCTGGGTCCCCGGGTACAGATCCTGCACCGCCTCGGCCATCACGTGCGCGCAGTCGTGGCGGAGCAGCGGCAGGGCCTCGTCGTCGTCGACCTTGAGGAAGCGGACCCGGGCGCCGTCGGGCACCGGCCGGGCGAGATCGATCACCTGGTCGTCCGCGATCATCGCGTACGCGGCCCTGGCGAGGCCGGGGCCGATGTCGGCCGCGAGCTCGGCGCCGGTGACGGGTCGCTCGAACCGCCGCCGGCTGCCATCCGGCAGGGTGACGGTGACCCCGTCGCGGGACGGGGAGCCGGTGGCGACGGGCGATGCGGTCTCCATGACGCTGAACTCGGGCTCGTGGTGGCAGGGCTCGGCTCGGGCGGTTCCCGAGGCGGGCGCAGGTTTCCGAGCCGGAGCGGCGCTGTCAAGCGTCGTTGGCGCGGCGACGTCGCGCCGGCGAGGGCGCCTGATCCGGCGCGGCCTCGAGCAGCTCGCGATAGACGGCGAGGGTCCGGCGCGCCATCTGCTCGACGCTGAAGCTGCGCATGACGAACCGGCGGGCGCGCCGGGCGAGGCGCTCGCGCGCATCCTCCGGCATCGCGAGCGCGAGCTCCAGCGCGCTGGCGAGGGCGCTCACGTCCCCGGGCGGCACCAGCCAGCCGGTGGCGGCCGGCATCAGGGTCTCGCCGAGGCCGCCGATGTCAGAGACGATCACCGGGCGCCCCATCGCCTGGGCTTCGACCGACACGCGCCCGAACGCCTCGGGGCCGATCGACGGCACCACGACCACGTCGGCGAGCATCAGCGCGCTCGCCATGTCGCCGGTCGAGCCGACCATCCGGACCCGGTCGCGCAGCCCGGTCGCGCCGGCCAGCCCCTCGACTTCGCTGACATAGCTGCTGCGCGGCTCCGCCCCGCCGACCATCACGCAGTGCACGTCGTCCCGATCCAGCCGCTCGAGCGCGCGGAGCAGGAGGAGGTGGCCTTTGATCCGCGTGACCCGGCCGGGCAGCATGACCACCTTGGCACCCGGGGGGATCCGCCAGCGCTCGGCGAGCTCGGCGAGCTCCGCCGCGCCGATCCGGGCCGGATCGAACTCGTCGAGGTCGACCCCGCGCCGGATCACGCGCAGCCGGTCCGGCCCGACCCTGAAGGTCATCCGGACGTGATCGGCGACGTGCTCGGAGATCGCGATCACGCGGTCGCCCCGCGCCATGATCGCGTTGTAGCGGCGCTTCAGCCAGCGCTCGCTGCCGCCGTAGACGCCGTGGAACGTGGTGACGAACGGCACCCGGCAGCGCCGCGTGGCGTAATACGCGCTCCATGCGGGCGCGCGCGAGCGCGCGTGCACGAGGTCGATCGCCTGGTCCTGGATCAGGCGCTGCAGACGCCGGACGTTGCGCCGGATGACGAGCGGGTTCTTGTGCGCGAGCGGCAGCCTGAAGGTCGCGATGCCGCGCTCGGCCAGCGCCTCCTCGGCAAGCCCGCCGGAGGACGCCACCAGCGGCGTCCAGCCCTCGCCGGCGAGGAAGGACGCGATGTCGAGCGTGCCCCGCTCCACACCGCCCTCTTCGAGCTCCGGCAGCACCTGAAGGACTCGCGGGCCGTCGGCCTGGCCTGTCACCGCACCCTGGACCTGAGGCTTGAGAAGGATGTCGTTCATTCTTATCGAACTGGGCTGGGCGACCGCCGACCCGATTGGCCGCCTCCGTCCCCGGGTGCTAGCATGATTCATCGCCTGCGGGAACTGGAATGGACCCATGGACGAGCCGCCGACCCTGAGCCTGGCCGCGCCGGCCGGTCATCGGATCGCCTACCGCCACAGCCCCGGCCGGACGCCCTCGGTCCTGTTCTGCGGCGGCTACACCTCGGACATGACCGGCACCAAGGCGACCTTCCTCGAGGCCCACTGCCGGGCGCGCGGCCTCGCCTTCACCCGCTTCGACTACCTCGGCCACGGCGGGTCGGGCGGCCGCTTCGAGGACGGCACCATCGGGATCTGGGCCGAGGATGCCATCCTCGTGTTGGACCGCGTCAGCCCCGGCCCGACGATCGTGGTCGGCTCCAGCATGGGCGGCTGGATCATGCTGCTGACGGCGCTCGCCCGGCCCGAGCGGGTCCGGGCGCTGATCGGAATCGCGCCCGCGCCGGACTTCACCGAGGACCTGCTGCTCCCCGGCGCCGCGCCGGACCAGCTCGCCCAGCTCGAGCGGCAGGGCCACTGGATCCAGCCTTCGCACTACGGCGACGCCCCCTACGTGGTGACCCGGGCCCTGCTCGACGATGGCCGGCGCAACCTCCTGCTGCGGGAGCGGATCGGGATCCGCTGCCCCGTGCATCTTCTGCACGGCCAGCGCGACGAGGCGGTGCCCTGGCAGGTCTCGCTCCGCCTGGCCGAGCAGCTCGAATCGGATGAGGTCACGGTCGAGCTGATCAAGTCCGGCGATCACCGGCTGTCGCGCGACGGCGACCTCCGCCGCCTCGGCCAGGTGGTCGACGGCTTCGCCTCAGCCGAGTGAGCCGGCGTCCCGGATCGCGCGGAGCCCGTCCCGGTAGGTCGGGTGACGGAGCTCGACCCCGAGCTCGTCCCGGATCCGCCGGTTGGAGATCCGGCGATTGTCGGCATAGAAGCTCCGCGCCATCGGCGAGAGGTCGGCGCTCTCGAACGGGATCTCCGGCGGCGGGTCGACGCCGAGGAGCGCCGCCGCGTGCGCCACGACGTCCTGGGGCGGCGCCGGCTCGTCGTCGGCGACGTTGTAGATCGCGCCCGGGTTCGGACGCCGGATCGAGGCTTCGAGCACCGCCACGATGTCGTCGACGTGGATCCGCCCGAACATCTGGCCGGGCTTGACGATCCGCCGCGCGGTGCCGGCGCGGACCGCCTCGAGCACGTTCCGCCCGGGCCCGTAGATGCCGGCCAGACGGAAGACGTGCGCCGGCAGCCCGCTCGCGAGCCAGCGGCCCTCCGCGACCACTCGACGCCGCGTCCGCGCGCCGGTCGGCGACGGCGGGTCGGTCTCGTCGACCCACGCGCCGTCGCGGTCGCCGTAGACCCCGGTCGTGCTGAGGTAGCCCGCCCACTCCAGGCCCTCGAGCGCCAGAAGGTCCGCAAGATGCCGGTCGAGGACCGGATCGCCCTCCTCCTCGGGTGCGATGGAGGACAGGAGATGGGTCGTGCCGGCGAGCGCGCCGGCGGGATCGGCGAGCGGCCGCTCGCGGGCGAACAGATGCGCCCCGATCCCCTCGTCCTCGAGCGACGCCCGCCTCACGGCGCTCCGGGTGGTGCCGGCGACCACCCAGCCGCGGGCCCGGCAGGCGCGCGCGAAGGCGAGGCCGGTATAGCCGAGGCCGAAGCAGAACAGGCGGGGCGTCATGCGGCGTGTCCCCACTCGCCCGCGACCACGGGATCGGTCTCGTCCGGCAGGTGCCTTCTCCGGAGCGCCTCGACCTCGGCGGCGGTCAGCAGCCGCTGCAGCGCCCAGACCGCCATCGCCCGCACCAGCGGCGAAGCGTCCCCGAGCCTCGCTTCGGCGGCCGGCGCGAGATGCCGGACGCCGCTGTTGCCGATCGCGATCAGCACGTTCCGGACGAACCGGTCGCGCCCGGTCCGCTTGACCGGCGTGCCCCGGAACCGCTCCCTGAACGCGGCGTCGTCGAGCGCCGCGAGCTCCTCGAGGGCCGGCAGGTCGAGCTCGTCCCTCACCGCCAGCTGCGCGTCGCTCGCGGCCTTCGCGAACCGGTTCCAGGGGCAGACCGCGAGGCAGTCGTCGCAGCCGAAGATCCGGTTGCCGATCGGCCCCCGGAACTCGCGCGCGATGTGGCCCTTGTGCTCGATCGTCAGGTACGAGATGCAGCGCCGGGCATCGAGCTGGTAGGGCTTCGGGAACGCGGCGGTCGGGCAGATCTCGAGGCAGCGCCGGCAGGAACCGCAGTGATCCTCGCCCGGCGGGTCGGGGTCTAGCTCCAGGTCGGTGAAGATCTCGCCGAGCAGCAGCCACGAGCCGTGGCGCCGCGAGACGAGGTTGGTGTGCTTGCCCTGCCAGCCGACCCCGGCCTGCTGGGCCAGCGGCTTCTCGAGCACCGGAGCCGTGTCGACGAACACCTTGACCGCCGCGTCGTGCGCGTCGGCGAGCCAGCGTGCGAGCGCCTTCAGGCGCTTCTTGATCACGTCGTGGTAGTCGCGCCTCCGGGCATAGGCGGCGAGGACGCCCCGCTCGCGCTCCTCGAGGTCGTCGAGCGGATCGCGGCGGGGGGCGTAGTTGGCGCCGAGCACGACCACGCTCCGCGCCTCCGGCCAGATGCCGCGGGGCGCGCTGCGTCGCTCGGGGTCCCGGGCGAGCCAGTCCATGTCGCCTTGGCGGCCCGCGGCGACGAACTCGAGGTAGCCGCCCCGGTGCCGCTCCGGCACGTCGGCGCGGGCGATCCCGACCACGTCGAAGCCGAGCGCCCGCCCCCGCGCGCGGATCGTCTCCTCGACCCGCGGATCGACCGTCGCGGGCATCGCCCTAGATGAGCTCGAACTCATCGAGTTCGGCGGCGCGACGATCCAACGTGGCAGTCCGCTCGCAGCCGCTGACGCCGTTCGAAACCGCGATCAGGCAGTCTGCGAACTCGGCGCGGCTGACCCGGTACATGTAGAGCGCGGTCTGCACGACGCGAAAATCCTCGATCTGCAGATCATCAGAACTCAGGAGGGCGGCCAGCACGGCGGCGGCCTGCTCCCGGCTGCACCGCAACGACCGTGTCATCACCCAGATCAGCTCGCACAGGACGATCCGGTTGATCCAGAACGGCGAGTGAGAACCTTCTCGGGCCAGGTAGGCCCTGGCACGGCGGACCTCCTGCTCGTCGTCGAGGGTCATGAGCCGGACCAGAACGTTGGTGTCGAGGCCCTTCAACCGTCTGACCGCGCCCGATCCAGAATACCCGCGACGATCGCCCGATCGATCTCTTCGACGCTGAAGGCCTTCCCGGGCTTTGGCAGGATGCCGACCAGATCCTCCAGCCTGCCATCGAGTGGTACCATGACGATCCGGCGGTCGCCATCGACGTAGACTTCGAACCGGCACCCAGGGCTGACGCCGAGTTGCTCGCGCACTTCCTTGGGAATCGTGATCTGTCCCTTGCTGGTGAGCGTCGAGCGAGACATGGGCCGATTCCTTACAAAATCCAGATCCCCTTACGTACGCGGCCCGCCCGAGCACGACAAGGCCCGTTGGCTTCACCCAGGTCCGGGACGACCTGCGCAGGGTCAGAAGTCGAGGTCGGCGTAGTGGTCGGCCGGCTTGATCCCGACCAGGCGGTCGGCGAGCAGCGGCCGGAAGCTCCGGCGCGACTTGATCCGGGCATACCAGAGCCGGGCTTCCGGGTGCCGGTCCCAGGGCACGTCGCCGAGATAGTCGAGCACCGAGAGCTGGGCCGCGGCCGCGAGGTCGGCGAGGCTCAGCTGGTCGCCGGCGAGCCAGTTCCGCCGCTCGAAGAGGTAGGCCACGCACTCGAGGTGCGCGTTGATGTTGGCGAGTCCGGCGCGGAGCGCGATCGAGTGCGGCGTCTCCCGGTCGCGCACCCGCTTCAGCAGCTTCTCGCCCCAGAGCGGGTCGGTCACCTCGCGGACGAACTTGACGTCGAACCACGCGACCAGGCGGCGGACCTCGGCCCGCTCCGCCGGCGACGTGCCGATCAGCGCCGGCTTCGGCCGGGTGTCCTCGAGGTACTCGCAGATCACGCCGCTGTCCGCGATCCGCTCGCCGGCCTCCTCGAGCACCGGCACCTCCGCGGCGGGGTTGAGCGCCGCGACGCGCTCGCGATCGGCCCAGGGCTCCACCGCGACCTCCTCGGCCTCGATCTCCTTCTCGCCGAGCGCGAGGCGCACCTTGCGTGAGAACGGACAGAGCGGAAAGTGGTACAGGCGGACCATGATGAACAATTAGCAAAAAGATGACGTTAGACGCAACCTCTAAGAACGAGCTTGATGATCGGCCAGCGCCGCGGGCGGAGGACCGCCGGTCGCCCAGTCGAGCAGCTCCACGGTGTGCACGATCGGCGCCGGCGCGCCGTCCGCGAGCTGGGTGATGCAGCCGATGTTGCCGGTCGCGATGACGTCCGGCGCCGTGCGGGCGATGTTCGCGAGCTTCCGTTCCTTGAGCCGGCCCGCGATCTCCGGCTGGAGCAGGTTGTAGGTCCCGGCGGAGCCGCAGCAGAGATGGCCTTCGGGCACGTCCCGGACGGTGAAGCCGGCGTCGCTGAGGAGCGCCTTCGGCTCGCTGCGCAGGCCCTGGCCGTGCTGCATCGAGCAGGCGGAGTGGTACGTGACGGCGAGATCGAGGTCGCGCACCGCCGGCCGCATCCCGATCTCGATCAGGTACTCGGTGATGTCCATGGTCATTTCGGCGACCCGCCGCGCGCGGTCGCTCCACTCCGGGTCCTCGCGCAGCATGAAGCCGTAATCCTTGACCGTGGTGCCGCAGCCCGACGCGTTGATGATCACCGCGTCGAGCCCGTTCTGCTCGAGCTCCCGGGTCCAGGCGGCGATGTTGGCCTTGGCCGCCGCGAGCGCCGGCCGCTCGCGCCCCAGGTGATGGGTCAGCGCGCCGCAGCATCCGGCATCGGGCGCGACCACGACCTCGACGCCGTGACGGTTGAGCAGCCGGATCGTGGCCCCGTTGATCTCGGGCGCCAGCACCCGCTGGGCGCAGCCGGCGAGCAGGGCGACCCGGCCGCGGCGCCGGCCCTCGGCGGGGAACACCCCGGGCCGGTCGTCGGCCGCAGGGCCCGGCAGGCGCTTCGGCGCGAGCGCGAGCATCGCCTTCAGCCGCCCCGGCAGGAACCGGCGGGCGGGCCTGCCGATCCAGGCCCCGAGCAGCGCCAGACGGAACAGGCCGGGCCGCGGCAGCACGATCGCCAGAACGTCGCGGAGCAGGCGGTCCGCGAGCGGGCGGCGGTAGGTCTCCTCGATGTGCCGCCGCCCGTGGTCGACCAGGTGCATGTAGTGCACGCCGGACGGGCAGGTGGTCATGCAGGACAGGCAGGACAGGCAGCGGTCGATGTGCTTGACCACCTCCGCGGTCGCCGGCCGGTTCTCCTCGAACATCTGCTTCATCAGGTAGATGCGGCCGCGCGGGCTGTCGAGCTCGTCGCCGAGCAGCACGTAGGTCGGGCAGGTCGCGGTGCAGAAGCCGCAGTGGACGCAGGCGCGGAGGATCCGCTCGCTCTCCTGCATGTCGGCGTCGGCGAGCTGGGCAAGCGAGAAGTTGGTCTGCATGAGTGTCGGCAGCCTCACCGGAGACGCATCAGCGGCCGCGGAGGCTAGCACGCGCGCCGGCGCGCGGTAAGGCGGACGTGGGACCGCGGACGTGGGACCGCGGACCTGCACGGATCCGCCAGCCTTGATCGTCCGGGAGCCTGTCGCCATGTTATGCGCCGAGGCGGCCACGGCGTCGCTGGCGGTCGGGCGACGGAAGGACGACATGGCTCTCTTGTCGAGTCTGCTGGGTAAGGGTGGCGGCGCGGGCGAACCTGCCGCCGCCGACCTGATCAAGGACAGCAGCACGCGGACGTTCATGGAGGACGTGATCGACGCGTCGCGCGACGTGCCGGTGATCGTCGACTTCTGGGCACCGTGGTGCGGCCCGTGCAAGCAGCTCGGCCCGATCCTCGAGCGGGTGGTGACCAACGCCGGCGGCAAGGTCCGGCTGGTCAAGGTCAACATCGACGAGAACCCGGAGATCGCCCAGCAGCTCCGGATCCAGTCGATCCCGATGGTCTACGCCTTCCGGCGCGGCCAGCCGGTGGACGGGTTCGCGGGCGCGCTCCCCGAGAGCCAGGTGAAGGCGTTCGTCGAGCGGCTCACGGGCCCGATCGGGCCCGACCCGGTCGAGCAGGCGATGGAGCAGGCCGGCGCGCTGCTGGCGGCGGGGCAGGGCGGTCGGGCGGCCAAGCTGTACGAGCAGGTGCTGGCGGGCGAGCCGGGACGCCCGGAGGCGCTCGCGGGCCTCGCCCGGGCGCACGTCGCGGCCGGCCGCCTCGGGCCGGCGCGCGAGGCGCTGGAGCGGGTTCCGCCCGAGCACAAGAACCACGTCGAGGTCGACGGCGCGCGCGCGGCGCTCGCGCTCGCCGAGGAAGCCGGGACGATCGCCGACCCGGCCGAGCTGAACCGGCGGCTCGAGGTCGACGCGGACGATCACGAGGCGCGCATCGACCTCGCGACCGCGCTGTTCCTGCGCGGCCAGATCGACCCGGCGATGGAGCACCTGCTCGCGATCGTGCGCCGCGACCGGGAGTGGAACGACGGCGCGGCCCGCAAACGCCTGGTCCGGTTCTTCGAGGCGCTCGGGCCGCAGCACCCGGCGACGGTGAGCGGCCGCCGGAAGCTGTCGTCCGTCCTGTTCTCCTGAGGTGGCGGCAGCGGTGGGCCAGCGATGAGCGCCTCCGCCGAGCCGGGCCTGTCGGGGCTGCCCACCCGCTTCCCGATCTTCCCGCTCGGCGGCGCGATCCTCCTTCCCGGGGGCAACCTGCCGCTCAACATCTTCGAGCCCCGCTACCTGCAGATGACCCGGGACGCGATGCGGACCGACAAGGTGATCGGCATGATCCAGCCGTCCGGGGAGGCGATCGACGGCCACCCGCCGATCTATCGGATCGGCTGCGCCGGGCGGATCACGAGCTTCGCCGAGACCGAGGACGGTCGCTACCTGATCACGCTGACCGGGATCTGCCGGTTCGACCTGATCGAGGAGCTGACGGTCGCGACCCCGTACCGCCAGGCGATCGCGAGCTTCAAGCGCTACGGTCGCGATCTGCAGCCGCTGGCGCCGCCCGAAACGTTCCGCGGCTGCCTGCTGCAGGCGCTGCGCGGCTACTTCGACGTCCACGACATCAACGCCGACTTCGCGCAGATCGAGGCCGCGCCCCTCGACGGCCTCATCACCTCGCTCGCCATGATCTGCCCGTTCTCGCCGAGCGAGAAGCAGGCGCTGCTCGAGGCGCCCTGCTGCGAATCCCGGGCCCGGGTGCTGGTCGCGCTGATGGAGATGGGCGCGTGCGGCGGCAGCGACCGGGCGCGCCCGGTGACCCACTGAGCTCTGGCGGAGGGAGGACACGCATGGCCGAGCAGCCCCGCCCCGGTGCCGAGGTCGATCCGAAGCTCCTCGACCTTCTGGTCTGCCCCCTGAGCAAGGGCCCGCTCCGCTACGACCGGGCCCGGCAGGAGCTGATCAGCGAGCAGGCCGGCCTCGCCTACCCGATCCGCGACGGGATCCCGATCATGCTGGTCGACGAGGCCCGTCAGCTGGAGGACGAGAACCCGATCCCGGAAGCGGTCCGGGCGCCCGAGGGGGATCGCTGATGGCCTTGAGCCCACGCGACCCCGGGAGCGACCAGCCGTGGCCGGTCGAGCTGCGCGTCAACCGCGCCGAGAAGTGGATGAAGGTGAGCTTCGACAACGGTGAGGCGTTCACCCTTCCGGCCGAGCTGCTCCGGGTGGAGAGCCCGTCGGCCGAGGTCCAGGGCCACGGCCCCGGGCAGAAGACGGTCATCGCGGGGCGGCGCCACGTCACCATCCTCGACCTCGAGCCGGTCGGCAACTACGCGGTCAAGATCAAGTTCGACGACATGCACGACACCGGCATGTACTCCTGGCGCTACCTGTACCAGCTCGGCCAGAACCGCGCCCAGCTCTGGCAGGACTACCTGAAGGCGCTCGAGCAGCGCGGGCTGTCGAGAGAGCCCTGAGCGCCCGCCTCCCACATCCGCACCCCGTGACTCCAGAAGGTCGAGATGCCATCGCGTGATCGCCCGCGCCGGAGCGCCTTGTACATGCCGGGGTCGAACGCCCGGGCGCTCGAGAAGGCGAAGACGCTTCCGGCCGACGTCCTGATCCTCGACCTCGAGGACGCGGTCGCGCCCGACGCCAAGGACGCCGCGCGCCGGCAGGTGGTCGAGGCGGTGCAGGGCGGCGGCTACGGGCCGCGCGAGGTGGTGATCCGGACCAACGGGCTCGCCACGGCCTGGGGCCACGCCGACCTCGGGGCGGTGGCGCGCTCGGGCGCCGACGCGGTCCTCCTGCCCAAGGTCGAGAGCGCCGACATGGTCCGTCAGGCGCTCGCGGTCCTGGACGCCGCCGGAGCGCCGGGCGACCTCGCGTTCTGGTGCATGATGGAGACCCCGCGGGCGATGCTGCAGGCCGCGGAAATCGCGGGCGCCGGCCCCCGCCTCGGCGCGCTCGTCATGGGCACCTCCGACCTCGCCAAGGAGCTGCACGCCGCGCACACGCCGCTCAGGCTGCCGATGCTGACCGCGCTCGGCCTCTGCCTGCTCGCCGCCAGGGCGGAGGGATTGGCGATCCTCGACGGGGTCCATCTGGCCCTCCAGGACGAGGAGGGCTTCGCGGCCGCCTGCGCCCAGGGGCGCGAGCTCGGTTTCGACGGCAAGACGCTCATCCACCCGAAGCAGATCGAGGCCGCCAACCGGGCGTTCGCGCCGTCGCCGGAAACGCTCGCCCAGGCCAGGAAGATCATCGAGGCGCACGACGCGGCGGCGCGGGAAGGCAAGGGCGTGGTCGTCGTGGATGGTCGGCTGATCGAGAACCTGCACGTCGTCGAGGCGAGGCGGACGGTCGACCTCGCGCGGCAGATCGAGGCGCTCGCCGGCTGAGCCGGCGGGGAGGCGCGGGCCGGGACGAGAACCGTCCCGGCCCGGCCGCTCAGGCGGTGCCCGCCGGCGGCGCCATGGCGCCGGTCATCAGCGCGACGGCGTCCGACATGGTGACGTCGTTCGGGTCGACCACGCAGAGGCGCGAGCCCAGCCGGAGGATGTTGATCCGGTCGGCGACCTCGAAGACGTGCGGCATGTTGTGGCTGATCAGGACGATCGGCATGCCGCGCGACTTGACGTCCTCGATCAGGGCGAGGACGCGCCGGCTCTCCTTGACGCCGAGCGCCGCGGTCGGCTCGTCCATGATCACGACCTTCGAGCCGAACGCCGCGGCCCGCGCCACCGCCACCC
>DASUSF010000039.1:0-2845 GCA_036375275.1 Geminicoccaceae bacterium
ATCTCGGCATCAGCTTCGTGCGCCTTGCCGCACCCCGATTCGCGGTCCTGCCGAAGGGGGCAGCCGGCGCGATCCCGCAGCTCGCGGCGCTGCTCGCCGCGGTCGACCAGGCCGGGATCACCCTCGTGGTCGACCAGGCCGGCGCCGATCGCGCGCCCCTGCTGGACCAGGAAACGCCCTACCATCCGCTCCCCGGGGCGGTGCCCGACGACCTCCGGGACGATGCGGCGTGAAGGGGTGACCCCGACAGGGGGCGACGGGGCGGCGATGAAGGTTGAGCAGGCGCCGGAGGCGATCCCGCTGGTCGGCGGCCTCGGCGCCCTCGCGGACGACTACGACGGCTTCATCGTCGACCTCTGGGGCGTGATCCATGGCGGCGTCGAGCCCTACCCCGGCGTGATCGGGACGCTGGAGCGGCTGGACGGCATGGGCAAGCCGGTCGTGCTGCTCTCGAACGCGCCGCGGCGGGCGGCCGCGGCCGGGCGCCGGCTCCGCGAGATCGGCGTCGCGGACCACCTCTACCGGCGGCTCGTCACCTCCGGGGAGGTCGCGCACATGGCGCTCCGCGACCGGCCCGACCCCGCCCACGCGGACCTCGGCCGCACGTACCTCTACATCGGCCCGGCGGTCGACGAGGATCTCCTCGCCGGTCTCGACTACGCCGCCGTGAGCGACGCGGAGGAGGCCGCGTTCCTGCTGTGTGTCGGGCTGTTCGACGAGGCCGATCCACTCGGGCGGTACGATTGCCTGTTCGAGGCGGCGGCGGCCCGCGGCGCGCCGATGGTCTGCGTCAATCCCGACCTGTGGGTGCACCGGCAGAGCGGCGCGACCAGTCCCTGCGCCGGCCTCCTCGCCGAGCGCTACCGCGAGCGCCACGGCGGGCCGGTGATCTACCACGGCAAGCCCGACCCGAGGGTGTTCCACGCCGCGGCGGACGCCCTCGGTCTCGGACCGGGCGGCCGCATCCTGGTGATCGGCGACAGCCTGACGACCGACGTCCGGGGCGCCGCCCGGGCCGGCTTCGACAGCCTGTTCGTGACCCGCGGGATCTTCGCCCGCGACCTCGGCATCGCGCCGGGCGAGGCGCCCGAGCCGGCGCGGCTCGCGGCCCTCTGCGCCCGCCACGGCGAGCGGCCGGTCGCGGCGACCCCGACGTTGCGCTGGTGACCCCCGTCCCTAAGATGCCGCGCTCGAGGCTGATCCACGGGTGCCCGCCGGATGGAGGCGACCGGACCGGCGGGGCGAGGACGGGGGCATGAGCGACCAGACGGCGATGCGCCAGTCGAAGGCGTGGCCGTTCCAGGAGGCGGCGCGGCTGCTCGAGCGGATCGAGCGGACGCCGCCGGCGAAGGGCTTCGTCCTGTTCGAGACCGGCTACGGCCCCTCGGGCCTGCCGCACATCGGCACCTTCGCCGAGGTGTTCCGGACCTCGCTGGTCCGTCAGGCGTTCGAGCGGCTGAGCGGCCTGCCGACCCGGCTCTACGCCTTCTCCGACGACATGGACGGGCTCCGCGCCATCCCGGACAACCTGCCGAACCCGGAGATGGTCCGCCCGCACCTCGGCAAGCCGCTGACAGAGATCCCGGACCCGTTCGGCACGGCTGAGAGTTATGGCCACAACATGAACGGCCGCTTGAAGTCGTTCCTGGACTCCTTCGGCTTCGACTACACCTTCGTCTCCGCGACCGAGCAGTACCGGGCAGGCGTGTTCGACGACCGGCTGCGCCTGGTCCTCGAGCGCCACCAGGCGATCCTCGACGTGGTCCTGCCGACGCTCGGGCCGGAGCGCCGCGCCACCTACAGCCCGATCCTCCCGGTCTCGCCCACGAGCGGGCGGGTGCTCCAGGTGCCGATCCGGGGGATCGATGCCGGCGCGGGGACGGTCACCTTCGAGGACGAGGACGGCGAGATCGTCACGCAGTCGGTGTTCGGCGGGCGGGCCAAGCTGCAGTGGCGCCCGGACTGGGCGATGCGCTGGGCCGCGCTCGAGGTCGACTACGAGATGTACGGCAAGGACCTGATCGATTCCGTCAAGGTCTCGAGCCGGATCTGTCGCATCCTGGCCGGCGTGCCACCGGAGGGCTTCGCCTATGAGATGTTCCTCGATGAGCGAGGGCACAAGATATCGAAGTCGAAGGGGAACGGCCTGTCGGTCGACGAGTGGCTGAGCTACGGCACGCGGGAGAGCCTGAAGCTGTTCATGTTTCAGGCGCCGAAGAAGGCGAAGCGGCTGTATTTCGACGTGATCCCGAGGAACGTCGACGACTACTTCACGTTCCTGGAGCGGGCGGCGGGCCAGAGCGAGGAGGAGCGCTGGCACAACCCGGTCTGGCACCTGCACGGCGGCCAGCCGCCGGCGCTGTCCCTGCCGGTGAGCTACGGCATGCTCCTGAACCTCGCTTCGGTGGTCAATGCCGAGGCGCCGGAGGTGCTCTGGGGGTTCGTGCGCCGCTACGCGCCGGAGGCCGCGCCCGAGACCATGCCCCGGCTCGGCGAGCTGATCGACCTCGCGATCGCCTACTACCGCGACTTCGTCCGCCCGGCCAAGGCCTACCGGGCGCCCGACGAGAGCGAGCGGGCAGCGCTCGAGGAGCTCGCCGCCTGGCTCGAGACGCCGCCGCCCGGAGCCGACGGCGAGGCGATCCAGAACGAGGTCTACGAGATCGGCAAGCGCCACGGCTTCGAGAACCTCCGGCAGTGGTTCCAGGCCCTCTACGAGATCCTGCTCGGGCAGACCCAGGGGCCTCGCTTCGGCTCGTTCGTCGCGCTCTACGGCATCGCCGAAACCCGCGACCTCATCCTCCAGGTCCTGGAGCGGGGCCGGCTCGACCAGCCGGCCGCCTGA
>DASUSF010000040.1:0-3392 GCA_036375275.1 Geminicoccaceae bacterium
GCGCGGGGCCTCCGCCAGGCGCTCCGGGTCGGGACCGACCGTGCCGTCGACGACCTCGCGGCGGTCGACGCGTTCTATGCCGATCCGGCGATCCACATCCCACTGCCGGGCGTGCTCCAGGACGCCCAGGACACGCTCCGCCCGTTCGGCCTCGCCGCGCTGCTCGACGACCTGGAGCTCCGGCTGAACCGGGGCGCCGAGCAGGCGATGCCGGCGGCGAGAGCGATCTTCGTCGACGCGATCGCGGCGCTCAGCTTCCAGGACGCGGTCGACATCTGGCGGGGGCCGGACGACGCCGCCACCCGGTACTTCCAGCGCACCACCAGCGATCCCCTGGCCGCGGCGATGCGCGGACCGGTGCGGGACGCCCTCGACCAGGCCGGCGCGGTCCGCCTGTACGACCAGCTGATCCGCCAGGCAGCGGTCGTTCCCGGGCTGCCGGACCTGCGCGCCAACCTCACCGACCACGTGCTCGGGCTGGCGCTCGGCGCGCTGTTCGACGAGGTGGCAGCGGAGGAGGCGCGGATCCGCGAGGACCCGGTCGCCCGGACCACGGAGCTGCTCCGGCGGGTATTCGGGGCCCTCGACGCTTGAGCGAGAGCGGGGCCGGCCCTACATCTCGGAGTTGAGGCGGGGCGGCATCGCCCTGCCGGTTCCAGCTCGGGCGAGGCGCATGAAGAAGGGCCTGATCGCGCTCCTGGTTCTGGTCGTCCTGGTGATCGGCGGGCTGCTCGCGGCGCCGTTCCTGATCCCGGTCGACACCTACAAGCGCCAGGTCGCGCAGCAGGTCGAGGCGGCGACCGGGCGCGCGCTCGCGATCGACGGGCCGGTCGACCTCCAGCTGCTGCCGACCGTCGCGCTGCAGGCGGATCAGGTCCGGCTCGCCAACCGCGAGGGCGCCGCCGAGGCCGACATGCTTCGCCTCGAGGCGCTCCAGGTCGAGCTCAAGGTGCTGCCGCTGCTGACGGGATCGGTCGAGATCGACCGCTTCGTCCTGGTCGGGCCGGCGATTCATCTCGAGGTGGACGCCGAGGGGCGGCCGAACTGGCAGTTCGGGACCGGCGAGCCGGTGGCCGAGGAGGGTGCGCCCGACGGAGAGGCGCCGGCCGGGGGCGGCGGCGAGGGCGCGACCACGCTTCCGATCAGCGAGCTGAAGCTCGGCGACATCCGGATCGAGAACGGCACGCTGACCTATCGGGATGCCCGGAGCGGCGCGAACGAGCGGATCGAAGGGATCAACCTCAGCCTCGACCTGCCGGACCTTCGGGGGCCGCTCCAGGCCGACGGCTCGCTCGAGTACAAGGACCGGGCGGTCGAGATCGCGCTGGCGCTGGCCCAGCCGCTGTCGCTGGTCGAGGGCGGCTCCTCGCCGCTCGACGTGGAGGTCGACTCCGAGCCCGTCCGACTCGCCTTCGACGGCACGGTCGAGAACGGCGCCGTGCCCGCCGCGCGCGGCGCGGTCGATCTCGACGTCAGGGCGATCCGCGACCTCGCGGCGTGGCTCACGCAGCCGCTCGACTTCGAAGGCGAGGGGTTCCGGCAGCTCGCGATCGCGGGCGAGCTCGATGCGACGCCGACGCGGATCACCTTCGCCGACGCGGCCATCACCTTCGACGACATCACCGCCGAGGGTGAGGTCAGCGCCGATCTGGCGGGGCGGGTGCCGGCGGTGAAGGGGCGGCTCGAGGTCGGGGAGGTCGATCTCAATCCCTACCTGCCTGAGCCGGTCGAGCAGCCGGCGGGCGATGAGGCGCCGGCCGGCGAGACGGCGGACGCCGAAGCGGGCGGCGAGGATGCGGCGGCGGCCGAGCGCGGGGGCGGCGGGGACGGCTGGTCGGACGAGCCGATCCCGATCCCCACCCTCGACATGGCGGAGCTCGACTTCCAGCTCGGGCTCGACAAGCTCCTGGTGCGGGACGTTCAGCTCGACCGGACGGTGCTCGCGCTCGGGCTCAAGGACGCGGTGCTGCGCGCCGACCTCGAGGAGTTCGGGCTGTACGGCGGCAGCGGCACCGGCTCGTTCCGGCTCGACACCACCAGGAAGCGGCCGAACGTCGAGACGGCGTTCCAGCTGGAGGGCCTGCAGGCTGCGCCGTTCCTCGCCGCCGCGGCCGAGTTCGAGCGGCTCGAGGGGACTGCGAGCGCGAACCTCGAGCTGACCACCAGGGGGCGCAGCCAGCGCGACTTCGTCCGCTTCCTGAACGGCCGCGGCGAGGTGCTGTTCGAGGACGGGGCGATCGTCGGGATCAACCTCGCCCAGATGGTCCGCAACATCGGCGCCGCCTTCACCGGCGGCTCCGGCGAGGTCGAGAAGACCGACTTCGCGGAGCTCGGCGGCAGCTTCAGGATCGAGGACGGCGTGCTCCGCAACGACGACCTCCGGCTCCAGGCGCCGGTGCTGCGGCTCGCCGGCAGCGGGACGGTGAACCTGAAGCGGCGGACCCTCGACTACCGGGTCGAGCCGAAGGCGGCGGCGACCCTCGAGGGCCAGGGCGGTGCCGGCGACGTCGCCGGCATCCTGGTCCCGGTCAACATCACCGGCACCTTCGAGGATCCGGAGTTCAAGCCCGACCTCGCCGCCGCGCTCGGCAGCGCCGGGGCGACCGGCGAAGCGGTCAAGCAGCAGATCGAGCAGCTGGAGGGCAAGAAGGACGAGCTCGAGGAGGCCGCGAAGACCGCGAAGCAGCAGCTCGAGGAGGCGCGCGAGAAGGGCGACGTCAAGGGGCTGGTCGAGGGCGTCTCGGGCCTCCTCGGCAACAAGCCGAAGCAGCAGGGCGACGCGGGCGAGGGCGAGACCGCCGACGAGGCGCCCGCCGACCCCGCTCAGCAGCTGCTCAAGGGGATCCTCCGGAACTGACGCGAGCTAGATAGAAAGAAGGGCTCCCGACGCGGAACGGAGAATCAGCTTCCTGCGAACGAATCGAAGAAGTCACGCATTATTCGCTTATCTGTCGGTATGCCTTCCCTAAGGTTTCGAGAGACATCCGCCGCCGTAGCAGCCAAATTAGCCAAAGTGTACTCAAGCGCTTCCAGGCGATCTGAGAGATTGCTGATCATAGCTAGCGCTGTGTCGGACGCGGGCTCACGTTCTGCTTCTGAATGCCTGAGGCCGCGGGCGATCGTGACGGGGTTCTGGACGTGGTAATCCTCCCTCAAAACCTCCTTGAGCTGTTCAGAAAATTTGGCCCTGGCCATATTCCTCTCTTCAACCGTTTCGAAGCTGTAAGGGACGTACCTGAAGGTACTGACGTCGAACGGCGGCTTTGAGTGCTTCGGGTTGAGGTGGATGACAGGCGCATTTGCCATATGACGAAGCGCAAGTTCATAAAAGGCATTGGGATTTGCGTGGGCCACATCGGCCACGACAACTCGGGAATCGATCACATGATTTA
>DASUSF010000041.1:0-4571 GCA_036375275.1 Geminicoccaceae bacterium
CGAATCGGCACCGCCGGCGGCACCGGCCACGTCATCGAATACGCCGGGCCGGTGGTCCGGGCGCTGTCCATGGCGGGGCGGATGACGATCTGCAACATGTCGATCGAGGCCGGCGCGCGGGCCGGACTGATCGCCCCGGACGCGACCACCTTCAAGTACATCGAGGGCCGGCCGATGGCGCCGAAGGCGGGCGCGTTCGAGCAGGCGGTCGCGTTCTGGAAGACCCTGCCGTCGGACCCCGGGGCGCGCTACGACATCGAGATCACCCTCGACGCGGCGGAGATCGAGCCGCAGGTGACCTGGGGCACCAGCCCGCAGGACGTGGCCCCCATCTCGGGCCGCGTGCCCGACCCGAAGGCCACCACCGACGAGGGGCGGCGGCTCGCGATGGAGCGGGCGCTCGGCTACATGGCGCTCGAACCCGGCACCCCGATCTCGGAGATCCGGATCGACAAGGTGTTCCTGGGCTCCTGCACCAACGGCCGGATCGAGGATCTGCGGGCGGCCGCCAAGGTGCTGGCCGGGCGCACGGTGGCCGAGGGCGTCCAGGCGATGGTGGTGCCGGGCTCCGGCCTCGTGAAGCACCAGGCCGAGGAGGAAGGGCTGGACAAGCTGTTCCTCGACGCCGGCTTCGAATGGCGGGAGCCCGGCTGCTCGATGTGCCTCGGCATGAATCCGGACCAGCTCAAGCCGGGCGAGCGCTGCGCCAGCACCTCGAACCGCAACTTCGAGGGTCGCCAGGGCAAGGGCGGGCGCACCCACCTGCTCTCCCCGGCGATGGCCGCGGCCGCCGCGGTCACCGGCCACATCACGGACGTCCGGAAGCTGGTCTGAGGCTTCGTCAGCCGCCCGCGGGCAAGGCGCGTCCGCCCGCGGGCACGCCGTCGCTACGAATAAACCGGGTCCAGGACAGGACCAGCGGCTGGTCGTGGACCAGGGCGTCGATCAGGGCGCGGGTCAGCGGGATCGCGTCGCGATCGATCCGGCCAGTCGCGCACCAGCCGACGATGGTGGTCCCGATCGCGAGCGCGACCTCCCGGCCGCAGTCCGCCTCGTCGCCAGCCGCGGGGTCCGCACCGCCCGCTGCGCCGAGGCGGCGGCCGAGCGCTACGTCCACGCCGCCCATCATCAGCGTCGCCAGGTGCCCGAGCGCCGCCGGACCGGCCGCGGTCCCGACCCGTCCGCCGAGCCGCTCGATCAGCCGGCCGATCTCCAGCACCGCCTGCGCGAAGACCATCGCCAGCGCCCCGCGGGACGGCTCCGATTGCTCCTGCCCCTGCGCCTCGGGACCCGCCTCGCCCCGGGCCGCCGCTCCGCCGAGCCCGATCGCGAGGAGGCGGGCGAGCGGCAGCGCGGCGGGCGTGCCGATCTCGTCCGGATCGAGCCGGACGTGGAGCGCGGCTCCAGCGAGCGCGCTTTCCAGGCGCCGGGCCCGGATGCCCGGCGGCAGGGTGAGCAGGCCGAGCGCATCCCGCCGGCCGAGGAGGTCGACCGGCCGCCACGGCCCGGCGAGGCTGCCGACGGTGATCCCGGTTCCCTGGAGCTCGCGGGCGATCCAGACCGCCGGCGGCAGGATCTCGCCGCGGTCGACCACGAGGCCGCCGCCGAGCATCAGCACCGGCATCCCCGAGGGGCAGCTCCGGCGGAGCTGCCCGGCGCCCCAGGCGAGGCCCGCACCCGCGAGCGCCACCACGACCAGGTCGGGACCGGCCCGGAGCAGGTCACGGAGTTCGAGATGGGAATGGCAGAAGAGGCCGGCCGCGCCCGGCACCCCGAGCGCCGGGTGGAGGCCGCCGCTCGAGAGCGCCTCGATCGCCCCCTCGTCCAGGTGCGAGCCGACCAGATGGACCACATGGCCGCCGTCGAGCAGCGGCACGGTCAGCGCGGTGCCGGCCCGGCCGGCGCCGATCACCACCACCTTCATCGCGCGGTCTCCTCCCGGACGAACGCGTCCAGCATGCCCGCGGCGGCGGCGAAGTCGAGCGCCGTGTAGCGGTCGCGGATCGCCCGCGCGTGGCGGACGGCGGCGCCGTAGACCGCGGGCTCGATCCCGAGGTCCTCCGGCCGGCAGGCGGCGCCGGCCGCCTCGAGCGCCGCGGTGAGGCGCCCGGTGCGCACCATCGCCGGCGCGAGCCGCCCGCGGATCATCCCCCAGTCCTCCGCCAGCCGGCGCGCGAGCGCACGCCGCCCCTCGGGCGCCAGCGCCTTCGCCGCCAGCGCCCGGGCGCAGGCGTCGCGCAGGGCCGGGTCGAAGCGCGCGGTCAGGCGGGCCGGATCGGAGCCGTCCTCCGCTCGCAGCAGCGGGGCCTCCACGAGGTCGAGCAGCCGGTGCTGGAGCCGGCTCATGGTCAGGGTCGCCACCCCGACCTGCTCACCGTGCAGGCGACCGGCGCCGGAGTCCCACATGTCGAGGACGTGGCTGATCAGGTGCTCGCCCTGGCTCGCCGGCGCGCTCGAGCCCGCCAGCGCCATCCCGAGGCCGGAGAGGATCAGGAGTCGGGTCAGGGTCAGCACCGCCTCCGGGTCGCCCTCGGCCAGCCGGCCGGCGCTATCGAGCAGCTTCGGCTCGTCGGCGGCCTGGAGGCGGAATGGGCGCGGGTCGTACGCGCTGCCGGTGACGAGGTGGGCGAGCAGCCAGTCGGCCTCGGCGGTGGTCCGGCAGAGGGTGTCGCCGAGCCCGGCCCGGATCAGGCGCGCCGGCGCCCGCGTCAGGACCTCGAGCTCGAACAGCGCCGCCCGGGGCGCTCTGGCCGGGAGCGTGCTCTTGAGGCCACCGACCGCGAGCGAGGCGGTTCCGGTGACGTAGCCGTTCATCGAGGGCGCGGTCGCGAAGACGACGTAGGGCCGCCCGGTCGAGGCGGCGGCGTGCTTGACCAGGTCGTTCAGGGTCCCCGAGCCGACCGCGATCAGCGCGCCGGCACCACGGGCCCGCTCCGCCAGCGACCCGGCGGTCTCGAGGCCGGCTTTCGGCCGTTCCAGCACCACGCCGCCCGCCGCGAGCGCCCGCTCGACCCGTCGCCCGAGCACCTCCCGGGTGATCTCGTCGCTGACCACGAGCCAGGGCCGCGGCAGCCGGAGCGGCGCCAGAAGGTCCGCCTCCTGACCATCGAGCGAGGCCTCGACCACGATCCGGGTGACCGGCAGCGGAACGCCCCCGCCGCCGTCCGGATCCGGCAGGCGCCCGTCGCGCAGCCCGACGATCAGCTGGTCCATTCGGGGCGTTCCCCGATCATGCCGCACCGGTGGCCACCCGCTGAGCCGGGCTGGCGCCAGACTTCCGCGTCGCCGTCATCCTCGACATCCCGGCCGTTCTCTGCCCGTGGTTGCGTCTGTATCCTGAGACCTACCCGAAGAGCAGCCGGGGCAGGGCCGTGGAGAGGGTGGGGAACAGCCAGACGACGAGCATGCCCAGGATCTGCAGCGCGATGAAGGGCATGACGCCGGCATAGATCGAGCCGGTCGAGATCTCGGGCGGCGCCGCGCCGCGCAGGTAGAAGAGCGAGAAGCCGAAGGGCGGGGTGAGGAAGCTGGTCTGCAGGTTGATCGCGATCAGCATCGAGAGCCAGATCGGATCCACGCCCATGAGCATCAGCGCAGGCCCGATGATCGGCAGGACGATCACCGAGATCTCGACGAAGTCGAGGAAGAAGCCGAGGACGAAGATCAGCGCCATGCTGAACAGCAGGGCGCCCTGCTCGCCGCCCGGCATGGTCGCCAGCACCGCCTCCACGTGATCGTCGCCGCCGAGGCCACGGAACACGAGCGAGAAGACCGACGCGCCGATGATGGTGCCGAAGATCATGGCGCTGATCGTCATCGTGCGCTCGACCACGTTGCCGAGCACGCCGCCCGCGCGGGCGCGCGCGAGCGAGCTCAGGATGCCCCAGGCGGCGGCGAGGACGAGCAGGGCCCCGAGGATGCTGAGCGCGATCGCGGCGCCGCCGGCGTCGGTACGCTGCGGGCGGATCGTGGTGATGCTCGCGAGCACGACGATCGCGACCACGGCCAGGACCGCCGCCCATTGCGGCGCGTTCGAGCGCCCGGGCGCGAGGCGGAACCCGGCGAGGAGGAGCGCGCCCACGGCGCCCACCGACGCCGCTTCCGTGGGCGTCGCGACGCCGCCCAGGATCGAGCCCAGCACGGCGATGATGAGGGCGATCGGCGGGACGAGCGCGCGGAGGATCCTCATGCGCGAGCGGCCCGCGTCGTCGCCCAGCGTCACCGGCGGCGCCGCCCCCGGCGTGAGGAGCGCCCGGGCCAGGATGTAGAGGAGATAGAGCCCGACGAGCGTGAGTCCGGGGAGGAGCGCGGCCGCGAAGATCTGCCCGACGCTCAGGGTCTCGACCGTGAACAGGCCCTGCTCGTACTGCGCCTGCTGGAAGGCGGTCGACATCACCTCCGAGAGGATGATCAGCATGGTGGACGGCGGGATGATCTGCCCGAGGGTCCCCGCGGTCACGACCGTCCCAGCGGCGAGGCGCACGTCGTAGCCGTGGCGCAGCATGGTCGGCAGGGCGATCAGCGCCATCGTCACCACCGTGGCGCCGACGATCCCGGTCGAGGCCGCGAGC
>DASUSF010000042.1:0-2158 GCA_036375275.1 Geminicoccaceae bacterium
GCCGACTACCAGACCGCGCTCCGGGTCTGGATGGAGCCGGCGATGGCCGGGGACCCCGAGGCGCAGAACTATGTCGGCGAGATCCTGGAGCGCGGCCTCGGCACCGCGCCCGACTACGTCCAGGCCGCCTCCTGGTACCAGAAGGCCGCGGACCAGGGCTTCGCCCCGGCCCAGATCAACCTCGGCCAGCTCTATGAGCAGGGACGCGGGGTCGAGAAGGACCCGGTGGTCGCGCTCAACTGGTACCGGCGAGCGTCCGGCTTCGAGCAGGCCGGGCTGACCTTCGTCGCTTCCGCCGACACCGCGGCCGAGATCGACTCCCTGCGCTCGCAGGTCGGTCGGCAGAGCGCCGACGCCGAGCGACTGCAGGACGAGCTGCAGCGCCTGCAGACGCGGATCGCGGAGCTTCGCCAGCAGCAGAGCGCCCCTCCCGGCGCGGTCGATGCGGCCGCGGTCCAGCGCATGGAGCAGGCCCGGGCCGAGATGGTCGCCGAGACCGCGCGCACGCGCGAGGAGCGCGAGCGGCTCGAGGCCGAGCGGGTGCGGTTCGAGGCCGAACGTGCCCGGCTCGAGAACGAACGGGCGCAGGCGTCCGCGACGATCGACGAGGTCGAGCGGCTCGAGCGTGACCTCGAGCGCAAGCAGGCCGACCTCCAGGCCGAGGAGGAGCGGCTTCAGGCGCGGCTCCAGGCTGCGACCACGGCCACCGCCCAGGCCGCGGCCACCGACGAGCTCAGCGCCCTCGAAGATCGCCGCGCGACGTTCGAGGAGGAGAAGCGCGCCCTCGAGGCCCGAGAGCGGGCGCTCGCGGATCGGGCTGCCGAGCTGGAACGGCAGGAAGCCGAGATGCAGGCCCGCCTCGCCGAGCTCGAGAACGTCCGGACCGCCGCCGACGGTGAGGAGTCGGAGGTGGCCGAGAAGCGCCAGGAGGTGGCGGCGCTCGATCAGGAGATCGAGCAGCTGCGGGACATCTTCGAGGAGCAGCGGCAGCGGCTCGAGCAGCTCAACCGGACCAGCGACATCGCGCTGGCGGGTCCGACCATCACCCTGGTCGATCCGCCCCTGCCGGAGACCCTGACCCGGGGCACGCCGGTCGTCCGCACGCGGGCCGGCGTCGCCGAACGCGAGATCGTCGGCCGGATCGACGCTCCGGCGGGCGTGCTGACCCTGGTGGTCAACGACCTCGCGCTGCCGGTCCAGGAGAAGAACCTGTTCCGAGCCGCGGTGCCGGTGACCGCGGACGGAACCCGCGTCTCGGTCGTCGCGATCGACCGCCAGGGCAAGCGTGCCGACCTCGAGTTCCTGATCCAGCCGGGCAGCGACGAGCCGACCGTGGCCCCGGCCGCGGCGACGGTGGTCGACGAGGCGCCGGTCATCCCGGACCTCAACCTCGGCAACTTCCACGCCGTGGTGATCGGCAACAACCAGTACCAGTACCTGCCCGATCTGCAGAGCGCGGTGACCGATGCCCGGGCGGTCGCCAAGGTGTTGAGCGAGAAGTACGGCTTCGAGGTGACCCTGCTCGAGAACGCCGACCGCTATCAGATCCTGTCGGTCTTGAACGAGATGCGGGCGCGGCTCACCGAGAACGACAACCTGCTGATCTACTATGCCGGCCACGGCGAGCTCGACCGGGCCAACGAGCGCGGCCACTGGCTGCCGGTCGACGCCGAGCTGGACAGCAGCGCGAACTGGATCAGCAACGTCCAGATCACCGACATCCTGAACGCGATGAGCGCCAAGCGGGTGCTGGTGGTCGCCGACTCCTGCTACTCCGGTGCGCTCACCCGCGCGGCGATCGCGAAGCTGGACGCCGGGATGTCCGACCAGGCCCGGCTCGCCTGGCTGAAGGCGGTCGCCGCCAAGCGGGCGCGCACCGCCCTCACCTCGGGCGGGATCGCCCCGACCATGGACGGCGGCGGCGGCGAGCATTCGGTCTTCGCCAAGGCGTTCCTCGACGTGCTCGAGGCGAACGATGGGCTGATCGAGGGTCAGCGCCTGTTCCAGGAGATCTCGGCGCGGGTCACCTACATCGCCTCCCAGTTCCGCTTCGAGCAGGTGCCGCAGTACGCGCCAATCAAGTTCGCGGGCCACGAGGCGGGCGAGTTCTTCCTCCGCCCCGAGGTCTGAGCCGGCTCAGTCTCCCTTTCCACCTTCC
>DASUSF010000043.1:0-3677 GCA_036375275.1 Geminicoccaceae bacterium
CGATCCGCCGCCGAACGCGCGCGGCCGGCAGTGGCAGGTGATGCAGGCGAACGGCCCCGCCCGGCGAAGACCGTGGTGGTGCTCGGCAGCGTCGCCCGCTCGCTGGTCAACTTCCGCGGCCCGATGCTCCAGGCGATGGCCCTGCACGGCCACCGGGTGATCGCCTGCGCGCCCGACGCCGCGCCGTCGATCGTCCAGACCCTCGCCGGGCTCGGCGTCGGCTACCGCGACGTGCCGATCGACGCGCAGGGGCTCCGGCCGTGGCGGGACCTGAGGGCGCTCCGGGCGCTGGTCCGGCTGCTCCGCGAGCTCCGCCCGGACGCCGTGCTCGGCTACACCATCAAGCCCGTGATCTACGGGTCGATCGCGGCCCGTCTCGCGCGGGTGCCCGCCAGCTACTCGATGATCACCGGCCTCGGCTACGCCTTCGGCGGGTCCGGGGCCAAGCGTGGGCTGGTCGCGCTCCTGGCGCGTGCGCTCTACCGGATCAGCGTCAGGCGCAACCGCCGGGTGTTCTTCCAGAACCGCGACGACCGCGCGGTGTTCGAGCGGCTCGGCCTGACCCGGGGCCCGGACCAGGCGGTGATGATCAACGGCTCCGGGGTCGACCTCGACCATTTCCGCCCGCGCCCGCTGCCCGAGCAGATGGCGTTCCTGCTCATCGCCCGGCTGCTCCGCGAGAAGGGCGTGCCCGAGTTCGTGGCCGCCGCGCGCCTGGTCAGGCAGCGTCATCCCGACGTCCGCTTCCGCGTGGTCGGCCGCTTTGACCACAACCCGAGCGCCCTTGCCCCGGCCGAGATGGAGCGCTGGGTCGCGGCCGGCGCGATCGAGTTCCTGGGCGAGCTCGACGACGTCCGCCCGGCGATCGCGGCGAGCTCCGTCTTCGTGCTGCCCTCCTACTACCGGGAAGGCACGCCGCGCACCGTCCTCGAAGCGATGAGCATGGGCCGGCCGATCATCACGACCGACGTCCCGGGCTGCCGCGAGACCGTCCACGCCGGCGTCAATGGCTACCTCGTGCCGGCGCGGGACGTCGCGGCGCTCGCCCGGGCGATGCTGAAGTTCATCGAGGTGCCGGAGCGGGTCGCCCGGATGGGCGCGGCGAGCCGGCGAATCGCCGAGGAGAGATACGACGTGCACAAGGTCAACGCGGTGATCCTGAAAGCGATGGACCTGAGCTGATGGATCAGCCCTTGCATCGTCGGCCGGGCGCCGCCTCGCCGCTGCCGGGGGTCGGTCCGGCCGCGGGCCCCGCGCCGGCGGGCGGCCTGCAGCACGCCATCAAGATCGCCTTCGACCGGCTGGCCGCGGTCCTGGCCCTGCCGGCGCTGGCGGCGCTGGTCCTCGGCGTGATGATGGCGGTCAAGCTCGACGACGGCGGGCCGGTGTTCTTCCGCCAGCCGCGGCTCGGCCTGCACGGCCGGCGGTTCATGATCTGGAAGTTCCGCACCATGGTGGTCGACGCCGACCGCCACCTCCGCGCCGACGGCACCGTGATCGGCGACCGGGTCACCCGGGTCGGCCGCTGGCTGCGGCGGACCAGCCTCGACGAGGTGCCGCAGATCCTGAACATCCTGGCCGGCGAGATGTCGCTGATCGGCCCGCGCCCGCTGCTCCCCATGCAGGAGCCGCGTCTGGATGCCCGCCAGCGGCGTCGTTTTCTGATGCGGCCCGGCCTCACTGGTCTCGCTCAGATCAACGGCCGGAACGAGCTGCCGTGGTCGCGGCGGCTGGCCCACGACGTGGAGTACGTGGAGCGGTTCTCGCTCGCCCTCGACCTCCGGATCCTCGCCGCGACCTGCGCCGTCGTCCTCACCGGCCGTGGCATCGTGCTCGACCGCAATCCCGAGCAGGTCGACGACCTGCCGCGCGTGGAGCCTTGGGAGAACCGCGATGCGCCGCAATGAAGCGCTGCTTGCGCCGCCCTACCAGAAGGACCCGGTCGAGGAGGCGTTCCTGGAAGGGCTGAATGCCAGCCTGGCCGAGTTCGAGCGCGCCGGCTACGAGTTGGACCTGCCCGAACGCTATCCGACCTTCCACGTCGTGGGCGCGCCGCGGTCCGGCACCACGCTGCTCATCCAGCTGATCGCCTCGTCGCTCGACATCGGGTGCATCAACAACCTGATCGCGGCGTTCTGGGAGGCTCCCTGCTGCGGCATCCGCCTGTCCCGGAAGCTGCTCGGCGAGCACCCGCCAGCCTCGAGCTACCGCTCGCACTACGGACGCACTACGGCGATCTACGAGCCGCACGAGTTCGGCTATTTCTGGACGCGCCTCCTCCAGTACAGCGACTTCCGGGCCCCCGAGGAACAGGACCACGCGCCGATCGACTGGCAGGAGGTGCGCACGGTGATCACCAACATGACCGCGACCTGGGGCCGGCCGATCGTCTTCAAGTCGTTCAAGATCCCCTGGCACGCTGGGGAGCTGCTCCGGGTGCTGGAGAAGAGCTGCTTTCTCTGGATGCGCCGCGATCCGGTCGACGTCGCGGTCTCGCTGTTCCGGATGCGGCTCAGCTATGCCCTCACGCCGGAGGAGTGGGTCTCCTTCAAGCCGCCCGAGTACGAGGTGCTGAAGGACCTGCCGGTGCACCGGCAGGTCGCGGGGCAGGCGGTCTACCTCGACCGTCAGATCCGGCGCGCGCTCGACGCGATCGGCCGCCGGAACGTGATCGAGGTGTCCTACGACGAGCTGTGCAGAGCCCCTGCGGAGGTGCTGGAACGGGTGCGGGAGCTCGCGGCCCGGAACGGCTACCAGGCACGCTTCCGCATGCCCCCGCCGGAGCCGCTGGCGAGGGTCCGGCACCGGGCCGAGCTCAGTCCCGACGAGCGGCTCGTGGCCCGGCACGTCGAGGATCTGCTCGAGGAGGACGACGTGGTCGGGCCGCCGGTGGCGGCGCCGGTCACGCCGCGGCGACGACGACCGGCCTGACGCGCCGAGCAGCCGAGGTGGCCTTGCACGACGGGAGCGGTGGCGTGGCGGGCGGTGCCGGAGGTGTGCTGGCGGGGTCGGGCGGTGCGGATCGGGCTCGATCACGGTCACCTGCCGGCGGCCGGCTCGAGGCCCATGGCGCGGACGATCCAGCCTGGGACGGCCTCGTCCGGAGAGCGCCCAGCTTCGACTTCTATCACTGCGCCAGCTACCACGCGCTGGCCGAAGCCCGGGGCGAGGGTCGTGCCGTCCTGTTCGCCTACCGGGAGGGCCCGAGCGCGGTCGCCCTGCCGCTGCTGCTGCGGCGGGTCGCCGAGGTCCCCGGCCTGGAGTCGAGCCGATGGCTGGATGCCACCTCGGTCTACGGCTACCCGGGCCCGGTCCCGGTCGGACCGCCCCCCTCGGACGAGGTCCTGGCGCGCTTCCGGGCGGCGCTCCGGCAGCGGCTCCGGGAGATGGGCGTGGTCGCCGTGTTCTCGCGACTGCATCCCCTGCTGCCCCAGCCGCCACTGCTGCGCGACCTCGGCCGGATCGAGCGGCTCGGTCCGACCGCCTCGATCGATCTCTCCCTGCCGCTCGAAGAGCAGCGGCGGGCGATGGCCCCCGCGCACCGCAACCAGGTCAACAAGCTCCGGCGGTCCGGCGCGGCCTGCTTCCTCGATGCCGATGGCCGCTACCTGTCCGACTTCGTCGCGATCTACCTGGAGACGATGAGCCGGGTCGGGGCCGGCGCGTACTATCAGTTC
>DASUSF010000044.1:0-8796 GCA_036375275.1 Geminicoccaceae bacterium
CTGGGCCGATTGTGTAGCTGATCCCTGCAGCCCCCAGCCTCCTGATCAGGGCCTTCCGCCACGCGGCGGACGTCTGGATCGTGGCTGCACCCCCGCCCCCACCCTTCCCTCCCGGCTCGAGAGGGAGGGTTTCTGCTCCACCCGACCGCCGCAGAGCTTGGTCGCGGAGCGCCGAGGGTGGCAGCGCGTCCCCTCCCCCCTCGGGGGAGAGGGCCAGGGTGAGGGGTGAGCTGACGGGGCCGGCAAGCACCCGGTCCGCCAGCAGGAGATCGCCCGGCCGGAGCGTCGGCTCGAGCCCGCCGGCGAGGCCGAAGCTCAGGAGCGCGTCGACGCCCTCGTCAACGAGCGTTGCGGCATGCGCCCGCCCCCGGGCCGCGTCGGCGGCGCTGCAGCGGATCAGGAACTGCCCGCGGTGCGGCAGGCAGCGGGCCTCGATCCGGCTGCCGGTGACGACACCGATCCGCCGCACGTCCCGGGATCACATCCCCCAGGGGACGCGCCGGTCGTTCCTGGCCATCAGGTTCCGGTAGCGGGACAGCGCCCAGAGGGGGAAATAGGCCTTGTAGCCGTGGTAATGCAGGTAGAAGACCCGCGGAAACCCGACCGCGTTGTACAGCCGCTCCGACCAGACGCCATCCTCGCGCGGTGCGGCGCAGAGATAGGCGATGCCGCGCGTCACCGCATCGCTCTCGATCTCGCCGACCGCCATCAGGGCGAGCAGCGCCCACGCCGTCTGCGACGGCGTGCTCGCGACCGCCTCGGCCTTCCGCTCGGGCCAGTAGCTGGCGCAGCTCTCGCCCCAGCCCCCGTCGGCCTGCTGCCGCGCCTTCAGCCAGGCGACCGCGCGCCGGACGCTGGGCTCGGCGGGGTCTTCGCCAGCAGCGTTGAGCGCGACGAGCGCGCACCACGTGCCGTAGATGTAGTTGGTGCCCCAGCGGCCGAACCAGGAGCCGTCGGGCTCCTGCTCGCGCTTCAGCCAGGCGAGGGCGCGCGCCACCGCCGGATGCCGCCGCGGGTAGCCGATCTGACAGAGCATGCTCAGGCAGCGCGCGGTGAGGTCCGCGGTCGGCGGGTCGAGCAGCGCGCCGTGATCGGCGAACGGGATGTTGTTCAGGTAGTCGTGGGTGTTGTCGGCGTCGAACGAGCCCCAGCCGCCGTCCGCGCTCTGCATCCCGAGCACCCAGCGGACGGCGCGCGCGATGTCGTCGCGGTAGCGCTCCGGATCGGCCCGGTGCAGGGCGCAGACCACGGCCGCCGTATCGTCGACGTCGGGATAGTAGTCGTTGGCGTACTCGAACGGCCAGCCGCCGGGCGCGAGCCCCGGCCGGCGCGCGGACCAGTCGCCGAACGTGTCGGTGATCTGCCGCTCGGCCAGCCAGTCGAGGCCGCGGAGCGCCGCCTGATCGGCGCCGGCCTCGAGCATCGCGTGCGCCGCGAGCGCGGTGTCCCAGACCGGCGACAGGCATGGCTGGCACCAGGCCTCCGCGCCGGCCTCGACGATCAGTCGGCGCAGCGCCCGCTTCGCCGTGATCAGATCCGGATCGTCGCCCGGGTAGCCCAGGGCGTCGAACGCCATGACCGCGTTCGCCATCGCCGGGAAGATCCCACCGAGCCCGTCCTCGCCGTTCAGCCGTGGCCGGATGAAGTCGACCGCGGCCTGCAGCGCCTTGTCGCGCGAGATTCGGGGCAGCAGCGGCTCGACCAGCCGCAGCGCCCGGTCCAGCTGGACGAACAGGTTGCCGAGCGGCTGGCCGGTGGCGTTGGCGATGTAGTCCGGCTCGAGCTCGGGCGGCTGGCGGAACAGTTCGCGGATGTCGACGCCGCGCGGGTTGCGCGCCTTCGGCTTGAGCGACATCAGGATCAGCAGCGGCGCGATCACCGTGCGCGACCAGTAGGACACCTTCTCGAGGTGGAAGGGGAACCACCGCGGCAGGAGCATGATCTCGACCGGCATCACCGGCACCGCCCGCCACGGCACCTGGCCGAAGAGGGCGAGCGTGATGCGCGTGAAGACGTTGGCGCGAGCGGCGCCGCCGTGCCTCAGGATCGCCTTTCGCGCGCGCGCCATGTGCGGCGCGTCGACCGCATCACCGATCAGCTTGAGGGCGAAGTAGGCCTTGACGCTCGCGCTGATGTCGAAGTCGCCGCCTTCGTACAGCGCCCAGCCGCCGTGGCGTCCCTGCCGACCGCGCAGATAGACGCCGATCCGCTCGTGCAGCGCCTGGTCGATCTCGTCCAGGTAGTGGCCGAGCAGGACGTATTCCGCGGGGATGGTGGCGTCGGCCTCGAGCTCGAACACCCAGTGGCCGTCGACCTGCTGACAGCGCTCGAGCGTGGAGCGGCCCTCGGCGATCAGCTCGTCGAGCGACGCCGGCGCCACGCTCGGCGCAGGGATGGCGGACAGCGCCTGGGCGCTGTTCCAGCCGGACCGGGCTTCCCCAAGCCCACCCGACCAATCTTGAGGCATATCCAACATTGTCTCGCTAAGCTGCCGGGGCGGAGACTAATTCCTCCTTCGCGTCACGAGAAGGCCGGACGTGCAGCGCACAATGCCGCCCCCCACCTTCTTCAGCGCGGTGTGTCCTTTGGTTCAACAGGGGCCTGGACCCGCCCCTTCCAGACGCCGCCCCCCTGCTGCCGGAACTGACGGGCGGAATCGAGGGTCATGCCGAGGAACAGCGCCGCTGCCAGCGGCAGGGTCAGCCGCCAGGTCCAGCCGAGCCGGTAGAGCCGGGCGGTCGGCCCGTAGGCGAGCATCATGAGGGCGAAGGCGGCGAGCCCCAGCAGCCCCGCCGGGGCGCCGCCATGGAGCGGCCAGAGGACGGCAGCGAGCACCGGGACGAGGTAGAGCACGCTCATGCCGATGACGGTCAGGGCGAGCATGGCCGGCGAATGACCGAGCTGCTCGTCCGCGCTCCGGGCGACCATCCGCCACACCTCGCCGAGGCCGTCGTAGCGGCGGAGGCTCTGCTCCAGGATCCCATGGCCGAGCCAGATCCGCCCGGAGCCCGCGGGCCTGCGCTTGATCACCCCGGCGAGCGCGACGTCGTCGATCAGCCGATGCCGGATCGTCGCGAGCCCGCCGATCGCGTCGAGCGCCGCCCGCCGCACCAGAGCGGAGCCGCCGGCCGCCGCGGCGACGGGCGAGCCAGGATCGTTCACCGCCGGAAACGGGTAGAGCATCTGGAAAAAGAAGATGAAGGGCGGGATCAGCAGCCGCTCGACCGGGGTCTCCAGGTTGAGGCGGACCATCACGGAGACGAGATCCCGCCGTTCCGCCTCCGCCTTGGCGACCAGGCGCCGGAGCGCCGAAGGGTGGTGCCCGATGTCGGCGTCGGTGAACCAGATCAGCGGCCACCCGTCGTCGAGATGGCGGAGCCCGCACTCGAGCGCCCAGAGCTTGCCCGACCAGCCGGGCGGCAGCGGCGCCGCGCCGATCACCTCGAGCCGGTATGGCGCCGCCGCCGCAAGCGTCTCGCCGATCGCCCGCGTCGCGTCGTCGCTGTGGTCGTCGACCAGGATGATCCGGAAGCGCTCCGGGTAGTCCTGCCCGAGCAGCGTCTCGAGTGCCTGGCCGACGTGAGCGGCCTCGTTCCGGGCCGGCACGATCGCCACCACCTCCGGCCAGTCCGGGCGGACCGGGAGCGGCTCACGCTCGATCACCGGCCTCGCCAGCCAGAAGCCCTGCCGGGCGAGGATCAGCCAGAGCCAGCCGGCGAGGGCGGCGGCGGAGAGGGTGGTCAGGACGAGCATGCCCGCCCGCTAGCGCCTTCCCGGCTGGACCGCAATATCCTGAGCCGGATGATCCGGGCGGTGTCGCGTGCTAGGGTCGAACCGGTCGTGCAAGCGGATGACGTCTCATGCGAGCGAGCCTGATCCCGGAGACCGACTACGAGAGCGACCTCTACGCCTGGACCCAGGATCAGGCGGCGCTGCTCCGCGCGCGCCGCGCCGACGCCATCGACTGGGACAACCTCACGCAGGAGATCGAGCGCCTGGGCCGACGGGATCGGCGGGAGTTGGGAAGTCGGCTGGCGGTCGTTCTCCTGCACCTCCTGAAATGGCAGTTTCAGCCGGGGCGCCGCGGATCGAGCTGGCAGAAGTCCATCCAGACGCAGCGTCGGGAGATCGCGGCCATTCTGAAGCAGAGGCCGAGTCTGCGTCGCGAGGTCCCGGAGCTCATGATGGACGCCTTCCGCTACGCGCTCGAGGATGCGCAAGAGCAGACCGTTCTTCCCGGGCGCGCTTTTCCGTCGTGTCCGTACGCTCCGCAGCAGGTGCTGCACCGCGGGTACATGCCGGAGAAAGCCGGCGAACTGGAGCGGTCGTCGTCATGAGCGGGCCGCTCGACGGGCTGCGGGTGATCGACCTCACCCGCGTGCTCGGCGGCCCCTACTGCACCCAGATCCTCGGCGACTACGGCGCCGAGGTGGTCAAGGTCGAGCCGCCCCAGGGCGACGAGGTGCGCGACTGGGGCCCGCCGTTCGACGAGGGCCGGGACGCCTCCTACTTCATCGGCGTCAACCGCAACAAGCGCTCGCTCGGGCTCGACCTGGCGAAGCCCGCCGGGCGGGAGGTCCTGCTTCGCCTGCTCGCGCAGGCCGACGTGCTGATCGAGAACTTCAAGCCCGGCTCGATGGAGAAGTGGGATCTCGGCTACGACGAGGTCCTGAGCGGTCGCTTCCCCGCGCTGGTCCATTGCCGGATCAGCGGGTTCGGCAGCGACGGGCCGATGGGCGGCATGCCCGGCTACGACGCGGTCATCCAGGCGATGTGCGGGATGTTCAGCGTCAACGGCACCCCGGAGTCTGGTCCGACCCGGGTCGGCATCCCGCTGGTCGACATCGGGACCGGGCTCTATGCCGCGATCGCCGTCCTGATGGCCTTGCTCGAGCGCGACCGGTCCGGGCGCGGCCAGTTCATCGACATGACGCTGTACGATGCCGGCATCGCGCTGATGCACCCGCACATCCCGAACTACGTCCTCTCGGGGCGGCTGCCACGGCTCACCGGCAACGCGCACCCCAACATCTGCCCCTACGACGCCTATCCGACCCGGACGGTGGACGTGTTCCTCGCGGTCGGCAACGACCGGGCGTTCCAGCGGCTCTGCGCCGAGCTCGACGTCCCCGACCTCGCCCGCGACCCGCGCTACGCGAGCAACGGCGAGCGCCTCGGCCATCGGGACGAGCTGACCCGGCGCCTGCGCGAGCTGTTCGCGGACCAGGACGGCGAGGACCTCTGCCGCCGCCTGCTCGCCCGGGGCGTGCCGGCGGGGCCGGTCCGGGACGTCGGCCAAGTGATCGACAACGAGCATACCCGCCACCGCGAGATGGCGGTGGAGCAGGCCGGCTACCGGGGCTGGGGCCTGCCGATCAAGTTCTCGCGCACCCCGGGTGCCATCCGCCGCACGCCGCCGCGCTTCGGCGCCGACGGCGGGGAGCTGCTGCGGGACGCCGGCTACACGGCGGAGGAGATCGGGGCGCTCGAGCGGGACGGGGTGGTGCTGACCGCGCGCCGGCGCTGAGGCGGCCGGCCTCTCAGGCCACCCTGACCTCGAGCACGCCGGGACGGTCGATGAGCGCCGCGGCGGCCACGGGGTCGGCGGGGCGGCCGAGGTGGAATCCCTGGACCTCGTCGCAGCCTTCGCTGGCCAGGATCTCGAGCTGGCGCCCGCGCTCGACCCCTTCCGCAGTGACGATCATGCCCAGCCGGTGGCCGAGCCGGATCACCGCCGCGACGATGGCGCGAACGTCCGGATCGTCCTCGATCCGCCGCACGAACGACTGGTCGATCTTGATCCGGTCGATCGGGAACCGGGTCAGGTAGCTCAGCGACGAGTAGCCGGTCCCGAAGTCGTCGAGCGACAGGCGGACGCCGAGCGCCTTGATCCGGATGAGATTGTCCAGCGTCTCGGGGACGTCGCGCAGCACGAGGTTTTCGGTCACCTCGAGATCGAGCCGCGCAGGCTCGAGACCGCTCTCCTCGAGCACCCGGGCGATCATCTCGGCCGGCTCGCGGCGGCTGAACTGAGCGGTCGACAGATTGACCGAGATCCGGATGTCGTCGGGCCAGCCGGCCGCGATCCGGCAGGCCTCGCGTAGCACCCAGGCGCCGATCGGGACGATCAGGCCGGTCTCCTCGGCCAGCGGGATGAACTGATCCGGCGCGACGGTTCCGAGGCGCGGGTGCTGCCAGCGAAGCAGCGCCTCGAACCCGGTGAGGCGCGCGCCCGGCATGGCGAAGATCGGCTGGAAGTGCAGCCTGAACTGGCCCTCGGCCAGCGCCTGACGCAGATCCGCTTCCAGCGTGCGCCGGGCGTCGCACCGGGCGGTCATGTCCGCGGTGTACAGGCGGTAGCTGCTCGAGACGTCCGCCTTGGCTTCCTGGAGCGCGACGCCGGCTTCGCGAAGCAGCTGGTCGGCCGAGCCGCCGGCGTGGCCGGCGAATGCGATCCCGATGCTGCAGCCGGCCTCGACCTTCTCGTCGCCCAGCTGGATCGGCAAGGCCATCACGCGGAGGATCCGCGCTGCCAGTCCCTCGGCCGCCCGAGCGTCGTCGACCCCGCTCAGGACGACCGCGAACTCGTCGCCGCCGAGGCGGGCGATCGTGTCGCCGGCGCGGACGCTGCGCCGCAGCCGCTCTGCCACCTCGACCAGCAGGCGGTCGCCCGCAGCCTCCCCGAGCCGCTCGTTGACCGGCTTGAAGCGGTCCAGATCGAGGCACAGAAGCACCGTGGCCCCCCGGCGCAGCGCCTCGTCCAGCCGGATCCGGCACAGCGACCGGTTGGGCAGGCCGGTCAACGGGTCGTGATGGGCCGCGTGCCTGATCTCCGCTTCCGCCCGTCGCAGGCCCTCGAGCCCCCGCCACAGCGAGCCGACCGGCAGGACGGTCGCGAGGGCGAGCACTATGGCGAGCGCGACGATCGCGGCACCGGCAGTGCGCCAATAGCCCGCTGCCGGCTCCGCCAGATCGACCTCGACCTCGGCCGTGCCGGCAAAGCCGCTCCCGTTCGTGACCGGCACCTCGACCACGGCGTGCCGGCCCGGCTGACGGTCCAACCTCCTCTCAAGGAGCTCCACCACCCGCGTTCCGCGCGCCGGTACCGCCGGGATCTCGATCCCGGTGTCACGCGTCGCCCCTTCGGGTCCGGGCGCGTCGTGCGGATCCGAACGGAGGATGACCCGGCCGTCCCGATCCCGAACGACGAAGCCGCTGACGAGGCTCAGACTGGTCGCCAGCGCCAGAACCTCGAGGTCCCGATCCCGCACCTCGCCCGTCGCCAGCAGGCGGTCGAGAGCGAGGTCGTTCCGAAGGGTCTCGACCCAGCGGGCCGCCGCGCTCCGGGCCTCGTCCGCCAGGTGGTGGTGCGCGACCCCCGAGGCGAGGAGCAGCCCCGCCGCCACGATCAGCCCGCTGACCAGGACCGGGAGCATGAACGGCGGCGCGTTGCGGAGCGTGGACGAGGGCACGATGTCGATCTGCGGCTGTACGAGGATCGTCACCATGAAGGCCCGGCATGAATAAAGAGTAAGCCGGAAGGCGTAGGCGAGGCGACCGGGCCAGGGGCGTGGATCGGGCTCCGGACGCCCGGCTGCCGGGGTATCCGGGCCGGGCGTCCGTCTGCCTCGGAGCCGGCTGACCCGCCGGCTCAGTCGACCGCCGCGGTCTCGCCGGGCGGCACGAAGATGTAGCCGGCACCGCGCACGGTCTTGATCACCTGCGGCTTCGCCGGGTCGTCCTCGATCTTGCGCCGGAGCCGGGCGATCCGGATGTCGATCGAGCGGTCGAACGGCTCCCAGTCCTTGTTGTGCGCGAGGTCGAGCAGGCGGTCGCGCGACAGCACCCGGTTGGGGTTGTCCGCGAACGCCTTGAGCAGGTCGTACTCCATGCTCGTGATCGGGATGTCGCTGCCATCGGCGGCAAGCAGGCGGTGGGCATCGAGGTCCAGCCGGCAGGTGCCGAACCTGATGCTGGGGCCGGTCGGACCCGGCGCGTCGGCGGGCGCCGGGCGCGACCTGCCCTGTGGCAGCCGGCGCAGCACCGAGCGCACCCGGGCGAGCAGCTCGCGCAGGTCGACCGGCTTCGCGATGTAGTCGTCCGCGCCCATCTCGAGGCCGACGATGCGGTCGACGACCCCGCCCGCCGCCGTCAGCATGACGATCCCGACCTTGGTGTGCTCGCGCAGGTAGCGCGCCAGGGTGAGGCCGTCCTCGCCCGGCATGGTGATGTCCAGGATGACGAGGTCGGCCGGCCGCGTGGCGAGGACCTGGCGCATCTCGGCGCCGCCGTCGGCCGCGCTCACCTCGAAGCCGCTATGGGAAAGGTAGTCGCTCAGCATGAGCCGGATCTCCGGCTCGTCGTCGACCACGACGATGTGCGGGCGCGTGCTGGCCATGTGGGGAGCCTGACCCTCTTCCTGATACATCTGAAACAAAGCGCAACGCCGCGAGACATCAAGCCGAAAACCGCCTGATCTAGCTCTGGACCCCGCCAGTGCCTCGGCAAGGTCACCCGGAGCCCCACCATGCAGCGATCCGAGCGCCGCGTCGCCAGCCCGGGCCGACCGGCGTCCGCCGGTTGACCCTTCGACGCCGGAAACGCAGCCCGATGCTCGCCCGCAGCCTCGACTTCGACGTGCCGGGGCCTGGCGCGGCGGCGGCGCCCGGGGTGGCGCGGCCCGCACCGCAGCCGTGCTCTGCCGCCGGCCGCCATGGCAGGCAGCTGTCGCGCAACTACGCCCTCGTCGCGGTGGCGAGCGTGCTGCCCTTCCTGCTGGTGGTCGTCGTGCTCGCC
>DASUSF010000045.1:0-10462 GCA_036375275.1 Geminicoccaceae bacterium
GCGTTTGAGGCTGGACGGATCGAAGTGGTGTGCGCGATCGGCAGAAGCGGCCGCAGTCCTGGGAGCGATCTCGTCCTCGCCGTGCGTCCCGGCTGGACGCATCTGGCCACAGCGTTCCCACCGGCCGAACGAAGATGGAACCGTCCGCGGAACGAACGTGGGACCTGCGGAGCAAAGGCGGGACCGTCCGCGGACGAGGGCCCGGATGCCGCCTTGACCCGCGCCTCACCTTTCTGCGACAGGATCCTCTTGCGACAGGATCACGTCCGCAGAACCGTGTTTCTGCGGCAGGACCTCTCCCGGCGGGCGGTGGGGGCACGTCCACCGCGCGTCGAACCCCGCGGCCCGGCACGCGCGCCCAGGATCGCATGGACGATCGTCAGCATGCCTGCAAAGGATCGCCGAGAGGTGAATGCCGGGACGCGAGCAGGGGCAATCCCAGGCCGCGAGAGGAGCAGCGGATGATCGGCGGGCGGTCCACATGAGCCACGCTGGGGAGCCGGTCCCGATCGATGGCGAGACCGGCCTGATCCTGTTCCTCGGCCACCCGACGGCCCAGGCCGGCTCGCCGCAGCGCCTGAACCCGAAGCTCCGGGCGGCCGGGCGGAACTGGATCGTGGTGCCGGTCGACGTGGCCCCCGCGGACGTCGACCTTGCGGCCGGCGGCTTCGCGAAGGTCCGGAACCTGGTCGGCCTCATCGTCACCATGCCGCACAAGGCGTGGGCGCTGAGCCGGTGCGATGCGGTCACGCCGGCCGCCGAGGCGGTCGGTGCGGTCAACGTGATCCGGAGCGAACGCGGGCGCTGGCTCGGCGACATGCTCGACGGCCGGGGCTGCCTCGCCGCGCTCCGGGCACGCGGGCACGAGGTGGAGGGCCGCTCGGCGCTCCTGGTCGGGGCCGGCGGCGCCGGCTCGGCGATCGCCGACGCCCTCGCCGGAGCGGGGCTGCGCCGTCTTCGGGTGCACGACCTGGAGCGGACCCGCGCCGGCGCGCTCGTCGACCGGCTGCATCGCCACCACCCGGACTGCGACGCCGCGGCGGGCGCGCCGGACCCCGGCGGCCACGATCTGGTGATCAACGCGACGCCGCTCGGCATGCGGGATCGGGATCCCCTGCCACTCGACCCCGGTCAGCTGGAAGCCCCGCAGGTGGTGGTCGACGTGATCCCGAAGCCGGAGATCACGCCCCTGCTCGCGTCCGCCCGCGAGCGCGGCTGCGCCATCCAGCCCGGCACCGCGATGCTCGACGGCCAGATTGACCTGATGGTCGACTTCTTCACGCGGAGGCGCTGAAGCGGCATGGGACCGTCCCTCGATGCCTGGGCCCGATCGGAGCTGCCGCGTGCTCGGCGCCGAATGGCGACTGATCAACCGCCGCAACAACATCCGGATCGTCTATCCTGAGGGATCGTCCGATGCGGGCCGGTAGCCGGCTGGTCCCCGGGGGGCGAGGCTTGCCGCCGCGCGGGTGCTCCGCTACAACTCGGCCGCTTGGGCGCGGGCAGCGCGCACCACCTCTAGAGCATCGTCTGGGCCATGGCACGGAAGAAAATCGCCCTCATCGGCGCCGGCCAGATCGGCGGCACCCTCGCCCTCCTCGCCGCGCAGAAGGAGCTCGGCGACGTCCGCCTGTTCGACATCGTCGAGGGCATGCCGGCCGGCAAGGCGCTCGACCTCGTCCAGTCGACGCCGATCGACGGCTTCAACGCCGACCTCCAGGGCACCAACGACTACGGCGAGGCGCTCAAGGACGCCGACGTCGTGATCGTGACCGCGGGCGTGCCGCGGAAGCCCGGGATGAGCCGGGACGACCTGATCTCGACCAACGCGGGCGTGATCAGGACGGTCGGCGAGAGCATCAGGCAGCACTGCCCGGGCGCCTTCGTGATCGTCATCACCAACCCGCTGGATGCGATGGTCTGGGCGATGCAGAAGGTGAGCGGCCTCGACCCGGCCAAGGTCGTCGGCATGGCCGGGGTGCTGGACTCCGCCCGCTTCCGCTACTTCCTGGCCGAGGAGTTCGAGGTCTCGGTCGAGGACGTCACCGCCTTCGTGCTCGGCGGCCACGGCGACACCATGGTGCCGCTGGTCCGCTACTCCACGGTCGCCGGGATCCCGCTCCCGGACCTGGTCGAGATGGGCTGGACCACGCAGGAGCGCCTCGACAGGATCGTGCAGCGGACACGCGACGGCGGCGCCGAGATCGTGGGCCTGCTCAAGTCCGGCTCGGCGTTCTACGCCCCGGCCGCGGCGGCGATCCAGATGGCCGAGTCCTACCTTCTCGACCAGAAGCGGGTGCTGCCCTGCGCCGCGCACCTGTCCGGCCAGTTCGGGGTCGACGGCTACTACGTGGGCGTCCCCGTCGTGATCGGCGCCGGCGGGGTCGAGCGGATCGTCGAGATCCGGATGAACGACGACGAGCGCCGGGCGTTCGAGGCCTCGGTCGACGCGGTCAAGCAGCTGTGCGCGGCGGTCGGGCTCTAGGCCGGGCCGGCGGCGGAGGACGGGCCGGTCACGGCCCCTGAGCAGGGAGGCCGGCGGCCATGAACATCCACGAGTACCAGGCCAAGGCGCTGCTCGGCGAATTCGGCGTGCCGGTGCTGCGCGGCGCGGTCGCCTACACCCCCGAGGAGGCGGAGGGCGCGGCGCGCGAGCTCGGCGGCCCGGTCTGGGTGGTCAAGGCGCAGATCCACGCCGGCGGCCGCGGCAAGGGCGGCGGGGTCAAGCTCGCGCGGTCGGTCGAGGAGGTCCGCCAGCTCGCCAACCAGATCCTCGGCATGCAGCTGGTCACCCACCAGACCGGCCCCGAGGGCCGGCAGGTCCGGCGGGTCTACGTCGAGGACGGCTGCGAGATCGGGCGCGAGCTGTACCTCGGCGCGCTGATCGACCGGGCGACCTCGCGGGTGACCCTGATGGCCTCGGCCGAGGGCGGGGTCGAGATCGAGGAGGTGGCGAAGACCCACCCCGAGAAGATCCTGACCGTCGACATCGACCCCGCGACCGGCTTCCAGCCGTTCCACGGCCGCCGCCTCGCCTTCGGCCTCGGCCTCGAGGGCAAGCAGGTCGCGAAGGCGGTCGCGTTCATGCGCGGGATCGTGCGCGCGTTCGTCGCGCTCGACGCCAGCCTGGTCGAGATCAACCCGCTGGTCGTGACCAAGGCCGGCGACCTGCTCGCCCTCGACGCCAAGATGAACTTCGACAGCAACGCCCTCTTCCGCCAGCCCAAGGTCACCCAGCTGCGCGACCTCGACGAGGAGGACGCGCAGGAGATCGAGGCCAGCCGGCACGAGCTCAACTACATCCGGCTCGACGGCAACATCGGCTGCATGGTCAACGGCGCCGGCCTCGCCATGGCGACCATGGACATCATCAAGCTGTACGGTGGCGAGCCGGCGAACTTCCTCGACGTCGGCGGCGGCGCGACCAAGGAGCGGGTGACGGCGGCGTTCAAGCTGCTGCTCTCCGACCCCAAGGTCGAGGGCGTCCTGGTCAACATCTTCGGCGGCATCATGCGCTGCGACGTGATCGCGGAAGGCGTGGTCGCGGCGGCGCGGGAGACCAACCTCGGGGTGCCGCTGGTGGTCCGGCTCGAGGGCACCAACGTCGAGCTCGGCAAGCAGATCCTCGCCGACTCCGGGCTCCAGATCACGCCCGCGAACGACCTCGCGGACGCCGCCGAGAAAATCGTCCAAGCGGTCGGAAGGGCAGCCTGATGTCGGTTCTGGTCGACAGGGACACCAAGGTCATCTGCCAGGGCTTCACCGGCGCGCAGGGGACCTTCCACTCCGAGCAGGCGATCGCCTACGGCACGCGCATGGTCGGCGGCGTGACGCCCGGCAAGGGCGGCGCCACGCACCTCGATCTCCCGGTGTTCGACACCGTCGCCGATGCCGCCCGTGCGACCGGCGCCGACGCCTCGGTGATCTACGTCCCGGCGGCGTTCGCGGCCGACGCGATCCTGGAAGCGATGGATGCCGGGATCGGCCTCGTGGTGTGCATCACCGAGGGCATCCCGGTGCTCGACATGGTCCGGGTCAAGCGCGCGCTGGAGGGCTCCCGGACCCGGCTGATCGGCCCCAACTGCCCGGGCGTGATCACCCCGGACGCGTGCAAGATCGGGATCATGCCGGGGCACATCCACCGCCGCGGCAAGGTCGGGATCGTGTCGCGCTCGGGCACGTTGACCTACGAGGCGGTCGCGCAGACCACCGCGGCGGGACTCGGCCAGAGCACCTGCATCGGGATCGGCGGCGATCCGGTCAACGGCACCAACTTCATCGACTGCATCGAGATGTTCCTCAGCGACCCCGAGACCGAGGCGATCGTGATGATCGGCGAGATCGGCGGCGCGGCCGAGGAGGACGCGGCCGAGGTGATCCGCACCTCCCCGGTCAAGAAGCCGACGGTCGGGTTCATCGCCGGGCGGACCGCGCCGCCCGGGCGGCGCATGGGGCACGCCGGGGCGATCATCTCCGGCGGCAAGGGCGGCGCCGAGGACAAGATCGAGGCCATGCGGAGCGCCGGCATCCACGTCGCCGACAGCCCGGCCGCGATCGGCCAGACCATGCAGGACGCGCTCCGGAGCTGAGGCACCCACCCGAACCCGCTGCAGCAGGCGAAGGCGATCCATGGCAACCCGACGGGAACTCGAGCAGACGGCCTTCCTCTACGGCGGCAACAGCGCCTTCATCGAGGACCTCTACGCCCGCTACCTCGACGATCCCGCGGCCGTCGATCCGAGCTGGCGCGCCTACTTCGACGATCTCGGCCCGGAGACCGAGGGCCTGTTCCGGCAGAGCCGCGAGGCGCTCGCGCCGCGCCGGCCCGCGGCCGCCGCGGAGGGGCCGGCGCCGTCTCCCGGGGCCCGGGGCGGCGACGTCATCGACCTCGGCAGCGAGCGCACCAGGCGCATGGTCGTCGACCACCTCCGGGTGGTCATGCTGATCCGGGCCTACCGGGTGCGCGGCCACCTGCTCGCCGACCTCGACCCGCTCCGCATCGCCGGCGACCAGCACCACCCGGAGCTCGACCCGGGAGCGTACGGCTTCGACGAGTCCGACCTCGACCGGGAGTTCTTCCTCGACAACATGCTCGGCCTCGAGAAGGCGAGCCTGCGCGAGATCGTCCACATCCTGCGCCAGACCTACGCCGACAAGATCGGCGTCGAGTTCATGCACATCCAGGAGCCCGATCAGAAGGCCTGGATCCAGCACCGCGTCGAGGCGTCGCACAACCTGCTCCGGCCGAGCATCGACGGCAAGCGCGAGATCCTCGAGCAGATGACCCAGGCCGAGGGCTTCGAGAAGTTCCTCCACGTCAAGTTCCCGGGCACCAAGCGGTTCGGCCTCGACGGCGGCGAGAGCACGGTGCCGGCGCTGGAGGCGGTGATCCGGAAGTCGGCGGAGCTCGGCGTCGAGGAGATCGTGATCGGCATGCCGCACCGCGGCCGCCTCAACGTCCTCGCGAACGTCATGGGCAAGCCCTACGCCGCGATCTTCAGCGAGTTCCAGGGCGGCGCGGTGCACGAGGAGGTGCTGGGCTCCGGCGACGTCAAGTACCACCTCGGCACCTCGACCGACCGCGTGCTCCCGGACGGCCGGCGGATGCACCTCTCGCTCACCTCCAACCCGTCGCATCTCGAGGCCGTCAACCCGGTGGTTCTCGGCAAGGTCCGCGCCAAGCAGACCCAGCGCGAGGACCACGAGCACGCCCGGGTCATGGGCATCCTGCTCCACGGCGACGCCGCCTTCGCCGGCCAGGGCGTGGTCCACGAAGGCTTCGAAATGTCGGAGCTCAAGGGCTTCCGGACCGGCGGCACGATCCACATCATCGTCAACAACCAGATCGGCTTCACCACCAGCCCGATGTACGGGCGGAGCTCGCCCTATCCCTCCGACGTCGCGCGCGGCAACCAGGCGCCGATCTTCCACGTCAACGGCGACGATCCGGAGGCCGTGGTCCAGGTCGCGCTGCTCGCCGCCGAGTTCCGCCAGACCTTCAAGAAGGACGTGGTGATCGACCTCTGGTGCTACCGCCGCCACGGCCACAACGAGGGCGACGAGCCGAGCTTCACCCAGCCGCTCATGTACCGGAAGATCGCCGAGCACCCGACGATCCGCGAGATCTACGCCCGGCGCATGGTCGACGAGGGCGTCATCACCGCGGACGAGGCGCAGAAGCTCCACGACGACTTCCAGGAGCAGATGGTCCAGGCGCACGAGGCCTCGGCCGGCTACAAGTCGAACAAGGCCGACTGGCTGGAGGGCGTCTGGTCGGGGCTGCGGCGGGCGCCGGAGCGGTACGAGCGCGGCAAGACCGGGGCGCCGGTGGAGCTGCTCCGGGAGATCGGGCGCTCGATCACCGACATCCCGGAGGGGTTCAACATCCACCGCCGGCTGCAGCGGGTGATCGGCCAGCGCCGGAAGGCGATCGAGGAAGGTCAGGGGATCGACTGGGCGACGGCCGAGCACCTCGCCTTCGGCACGCTGCTCCGCGAGGGCTTCCCGGTCCGCCTGTGCGGCCAGGACAGCGGCCGCGGCACGTTCTCGCAGCGCCACGCGGTGATCTACGACCAGGAGACCGAGGAGCGCCTGGTCCCGCTCACCTGCCTGCACCCCGACCAGGCGCGGTTCGAGGTCGTCGACAGCTTCCTCTCGGAAGAGGGCGTGCTCGGCTTCGAGTACGGCTACTCGCTCGCCGAGCCCAACGCGCTGGTCCTCTGGGAGGCGCAGTTCGGCGACTTCTGCAACGGCGCCCAGGTCTACTTCGACCAGTTCATCAGCTCGGGCGAGGCGAAGTGGCTCAGGATGTCGGGCCTGGTCTGCCTGCTGCCGCACGGCTACGAGGGCCAGGGGCCGGAGCACAGCTCGGCGCGCCTCGAGCGCTTCCTCCAGCTCTACGCCGACGACAACATCCAGGTCCTCTACCCGTCGACCCCGGCCAACTTCTTCCACGCGCTCCGGCGGCAGCTGCACCGCGACTTCAGGAAGCCCCTGATCGTCATGACGCCGAAGTCCCTGCTCCGGAACCGGCGCTGCACCTCCACGCTGGAGGACATGGCGGCCGGCACCAGCTTCCACCGGGTGATGTGGGAGCGCCCGCCCTCGGAGGAGGACCGGGAGGTCGAGCGGCTCGTCCTGTGCACCGGCAAGGTGTACTACGAGCTGCAGGCGCGCCGCGAGGAGCTCGGGCTCGACCACCGGGTGGCGCTGCTCCGGATCGAGCAGCTGGCGCCGTTCCCCGAGAAGGCGCTGGCCGAGGAGCTGGCCCGCTACGCCAAGCGCGTCGAGGTGGTCTGGTGCCAGGAGGAGCCCAGGAACATGGGCGCCTGGTTCTTCGTGGCGCCGCAGATCGAGCTCGCCCTGGAGGAGGCCGGCATGCGGCAGACCCGCCTGATCTACGCCGGTCGGGCGCCGGCCGCGTCGCCCGCGTCCGGCCTCTACCAGCAACACGTGAAGCGGCAGGCGGCGCTGATCGAGACGGCGCTGACCGGTCAGACCGCCGAAGCGACCGGGACCGCGTGAGGCGGTCGGGGGAGGCAGCAGGATGAGCGTCGAGATCAAGGTGCCGACCCTCGGCGAGTCGGTGACCGAGGCGACCGTCGCCCGGTGGTTCAAGCAGGTCGGGGACGCGGTCGACGAGGATGAGCCGATCGTCGAGCTCGAGACCGACAAGGTGACCCTCGAGCTCAACGCGCCGGCGAGCGGCAGCCTCAGCGAGATCGCGGTCGAGGAAGGCGGCGAGGTCGAGGTCGGCGCGATCCTCGGCGCGATCGAGGAAGGGGCCGGCGGCCGGGCGGGCGAGGGCAAGCGGGACGCCCGGGCGGAACCAGGCGGCGACGACGCCCCCGAGAGCCATGTCGAGCCCGCCCGCGACCAGGACGACGAGGGCCAGGGCGGGGACGAGGGTGGCGCTCTCTCGCCGGCGGTCCGGAAGCTCCTCGAGGAGCACGGCCTCGACCCGGCTTCGATCCGGGCCTCGGGTCCCAAGGGCAACATCACCAAGGGCGACGTGCTCGAGGCCGTGCGGCGGATGAAGGGCGACGGTGCCGGCGACGACGAGGCCGGCGGCGAAGCCGAGCGCCAGGAGCGGCCGAGCCAGGCGACGCCGTCGCCCGGGCGCGAGGAGGAGGCGGACGAGGCGGCGGCGCGCGCGGACGACCGCTCGCGGGCCACGCGTGAGGAGCGGCCACGGGCGCCCGCGCCCAGGCAGGAGACCCCGGCGCGCGAGGCGCCGCCCCGGCCGCGCGCCGAGGCGAAAGGCCGGGAGGAGCGGGTCAAGATGACCCGGCTCCGGAGGCGGATCGCCGAGCGCCTCAAGGAGGCGCAGAACACCGCGGCGATCCTGACCACCTACAACGAGGCCGACATGTCGGCGGTGATGGCGCTCAGGAAGCGCTACCGCGACAGCTTCGAGAAGAAGCACGGCGTCCGGCTCGGCTTCATGTCGTTCTTCGTCAAGGCGTCGATCAACGCGCTGCAGGCCTTTCCCGCGGCCAACGCCGAGATCGACGGCGAGGAGATCGTCTACAAGCACTACTACGACATCGGGGTCGCGGTCGGGACGCCGCAGGGCCTGGTCGTGCCGGTGGTGCGCGATGCGGACCGCAAGAGCTTCGCCGAGGTCGAGAAGGAGATCGGCGAGCTCGGCAAGCGCGCAGGCCAGGGGAAGCTCGGCATGGAGGAGCTGATGGGGGGCACCTTCACCATCAGCAACGGCGGCGTCTACGGCTCGCTGATGAGCTCGCCCATCCTCAACCCGCCGCAGGTCGGCATCCTCGGCATGCACAAGATCCAGGAGCGGCCGATGGTCGTGGACGGCCAGATCCAGGTGCGGCCGATGATGTACCTGGCGCTCAGCTACGATCACCGGATCGTCGACGGCCGCGAGGCGGTGAGCTTCCTGGTCCGGGTCAAGGAGTGCATCGAGGACCCCGAGCGCCTGCTTCTCGACATCTGACGCCGACTGCTCGACCCACGGTGTCTACCCATAGAAGCGCCCGATCCTCCGTCATCCCCGGGTCCGTCCCGGGCGTGTCCGATCCGGCTCGGCTGGTTGCAGAAACACTGGCGCCGCGCCGCCCCTCGGTTGTCATCGCCGGGCTCGACCCGGCAGTCCGGGATGGACGCGCGGGAGCGGCAGAGGCCGGCCGCCTCTGGATGCCCCGCTCGAGGCCGGACGGATCCGGTCCAGCCAAGGGGGCGGATCGGCCAGCCTCGGGCGCGAGCCCGGGTCGCCGCGCCACCCCTCGGTTGTCATTGCCGGGCTCGACCCGGCAAATCAGGATCGACGCGCGTGAGCGACCGAGGCACACCGCCTCTACATGCCCGGCTCGAGGCCGGGCGTGTCCGGTCGAGCCGAGGGGGCGGCTTGGCGAGCCTTTGGCGCGAGCCCCGGGTCGCCGTGCACTGACCCGGGTCGGGACAGGCAGCCGCAGATCGGTGCCGCAGCGCGCAGCTCCATTCGCCGCGCGACCCGCATTAACCACTTCTTCATCCGCCTCGGGCATGGTCAGCACATGCCGAAGGCTATGGTGGGAGTCTGCCCCCCCGCAAAAACCACAGACCGCGCGCGGACTCCCAGGATCTCATGGACCACGCTCAGGATGACCTGGAACCCTTTCCTAAGCCTTAACCGGATACGGTTGGCTCGACGAGGCCGGACGGATCCGCTCCAGCCAAGGGGACTTGGCGAGCCTTTGGCGCGAGCCCCGGGTGGCCGTGAACCGGCCGGGGTCGGGACAGGCATCCGAATTAACCACTTCCTCATCCGGCTCCGGCATGATCAGCGTATGCCGGAGGCTCTGGTGGGAGTCCGTCCCCCAGCGAAACCACGGACCCGCGCGCGGACTCCCAGGATCCCATGGACCACGCCCAGCATGACCAGAAACCCTTTCCAAAGCGTTGGCCGGACGCTGATTCGAGGCTGGGCATGACAACCTCTGGTATCGGAGCGAGCTCGAACGGACGCCGATCCGTGCCCGGCAGTGGAAGCCCCGCCGCGCCCCGACCGGGCGAGAGGCTCGCCGGCGCCGGCCGGATATGCGGCACGCACCCAGGAAAACGCCAGCAATCAATGTGCCGGAGCGGATGAGCGGATGAGTGACGACCAGTTCGACCTCGTGGTGATCGGCGCCGGCCCCGGCGGCTACGTCTGCGCCATCCGGGCGGCGCAGCTCGGCATGAAGGTCGCCTGCGTGGACAAGCGCGGCCCCTTCGGCGGCACCTGCCTCAACATCGGCTGCATCCCGTCGAAGGCGCTGCTGCACAGCTCGGAGCTGTTCGCCGAGGCGCGCGACGGCCTCAACGCCCACGGCATCCGGATCCCGACCGTCGAGCTCGACCTCGGCGCGATGCAGGATCAGAAGGTCAAGGTGGTCAAGGAGCTGACCCAGGGCATCGAGTTCCTGTTCCGCAAGAACCGGGTCGAGGGCATCAAGGGCACGGCACGCCTCGACGGCCC
>DASUSF010000046.1:0-5473 GCA_036375275.1 Geminicoccaceae bacterium
GCGGCGGTGCGACGCGAGGTTGTCGGCGCCATACGCTGGGCGGGGACGCTCGAGACCGCGATGCGGTGGCGCCCGCTCCGCACGCTCGGGCTCGGCGTCGCCGGCCTCCCCGGCGTCCTCCCGTTCCTCGCCCGCCTGACCCGGCTGTCGGCCCCGCGGGCCGGAGCATTATAGTTCCATTATCTTAGGAATATGGTTGACGCGGCGATCGAAGCCCTCTACCTTCGCCGCATGGATCTGGAACGCACCGCATCGCGGCTCGAGGCACTCGGCAGCCCGACCCGGCTCGAAATCTACCGCCTGCTGGTCCGCGCGGGCCGGAACGGACTTGCCGTCGGGGAGATCCAGAACCGCACCGGCACCGCCCGCTCGACCCTTTCCCACCACCTGCACCGGTTGATCGCGGTCGGGCTCGTGACCCAGGAACGTCAGGCGACGACCCTGATCTGCCGGGCCAACTACGACGCCATGAACGCGACCCTCGGCTTCCTGGCCGCCGAGTGCTGCGCCGATGCGGTCGAGGATGAGACCGCGTGAACCCGCTTGTTGGGCCTTGCCGGAAGCGTCCGGCACGTTCTGAACAGGGAACCGCACCATGACCGCGCTCGCCATCAACCTGTCGCGTGCCAGCCGTGGCGCGGACCCCGTGCTGCTCGCGATGCTCGCCCTGGTCGGCGGCCTCGCGCTCTTCGTGCCCGGGCAGGCCGTGGCCAGCCTCCGCTTCACCGCCCTGAGCCTGACCGGCGTCGCGCCGTTCCTGCTCCTGTCGGTCGCCGTCGCCGCCTACGCCCGGGCGAGCGGCGCCGACAACCTGATCGCGCGCGCGTTCTCGGGGCGGCCGGCGGTGATGATCGTGCTCGCGGCGCTGATGGGCGCGCTCTCGCCGTTCTGCTCGTGCGGCGTGATCCCGCTGATCGCGGCGCTGCTCGCGATCGGCGTGCCGCTGCCGCCGGTGATGGCCTTCTGGCTCGCCTCGCCGCTCATGGACCCGTCGATGTTCGTGCTCACCGTCGGGACGCTCGGCAGCACCTTCGCGCTCTACAAGACGGGGGCCGCGATCGGCATCGGCCTGCTCGGCGGGTTCGGCACCGCCGCGCTCGCGAGAAGCGGCCTCTTCGCCGATCCGCTCCGGCCGGGCATCGGCGACGGCGGCTGCAGCGGGCGGAAGGTGCGGCGCCCCGGGCCGGTGATCTGGCGGTTCTGGGGCGAAGCGGAACGGCGCGCCCTGTTCGTCCGGAACGCCCGGGAGACCACCCTCTTCCTCGGCAAGTGGCTGACCCTCGCCTTCCTCCTCGAGAGCCTCATGCTGGCCTACGTCCCGGCCGATCTGATCGCTTCGGCGGTCGGTGGCGACGGCTGGCTCCCGGTGCTGATCGCGAGCCTGGTCGGAATCCCCGCCTACCTCAACGGCTACGCCGCCCTGCCCCTGGTCGACGGGCTGATCGGACAGGGCATGGCGCCGGGCGCGGGCATGACCTTCCTGCTCGCGGGCGGGGTCACCAGCATCCCCGCGGCGATCGCGGTGTTCGCCCTGGCGCGGCCGCCGGTGTTCCTCGCCTACCTCGGCTTCGCGCTCGGCGGCGCCTTCATCGCCGGCCTCGCCTTCGGGCTGATCGTCTGACGCCTCGCCGATGGCGCGCCCGCTGGCGGAGGTGGTGCGGGGCTCGATCCTGGCGCTGGCGGTCGCGGAGACCCTGGTCTGGGCCGGCACCTTCTACCTGTTCCCCGCGCTGCTCCTGCACTTCGAGCGCGAGCTCGGCTGGAGCAAGACGGAGCTCGCCGGCGCGTTCACGGCCGCGCTCCTGACTTCGGCCGCGGCCGCGCCGCTCGTCGGACGGGTCATCGACCGCGGCTTCGGCCGGGGGCTCCTCACGAGCAGCGCCCTCGGCGCCGGGATTCTCCTCCTCCTGCTCGCGCTGGTCGAGGCGCGCTGGCAGTTCTACGCGGTCTGGCTCGGGCTCGGCCTCGCCATGGCGGGCGGCCTGTACGAGCCCTGCTTCGCCTGGCTGATCCGGACCCGCGGCGATGGCGCGCGCCGGGCGATCACGCGGATCACCCTGATCGCGGGCTTCGCCGGCACGGTCTCCTTTCCGACGGCGAACGCGATCGCGGATCGCCTCGGCTGGCGCGCCAGCGCGCTCGCCTTCGCCGCGCTCATCATGCTGCTCGCGGTGCCGCTGATGTGGCTGGGCGCCACCCCGCCGGGTGATCGGGCGCCCGCGCACGGCGCCGGCGAGGCGGGCGCAGGCCGGCCCGCGGACCGGGGGGCGCTCGCGCGCGCCATGAGCACGCCGGCCTTCTGGCTGCTCGGGGCGGCCTTCACCATGATCGCGTTCAACCACGGCATCCTGATCACCCACCTCCTGCCGCTGCTCGCCGAGCGCGGCGTCGGGCTCGAGACCTCGGTGCTCGCGGTCTCGCTGATCGGGCCCATGCAGGTCGCGGGGCGCCTGCTGATGCTCGCCGGCGAGCGCCGGGTCCCGCTCGGCGCGGTGTGCGCGATCTCGTTCATCGCCATGATCGCCGCCTCCACGCTGCTCTGGCTGGCCGGGGCCGGCGTCGCCCTGCTGCTCGCCTTCGTCGCGCTCCAGGGCGCGGGCTACGGCGTGACCAGCATCACCCGGCCGGCGATCACCGCCGACTACCTCGGGCGCGCCGGCTTCGGCGTGATCTCGGGCGCGATCGGATCGGCGTTCATGGCGGCGAACGCCGCCGCGCCGACGGTCGCGGCGCTGATCTGGACCTCCGGCGGCTACGACCTGGTGCTCATGACGTGCATCCTCGCTGCGGTCCTCGGCCTCGCCGCCTTCGCCGCCGCCTCCGCGCCCGTCGTCCGCGGCCGTCGTTGAACGACGGACATGGCTGCCGACGCTCGATCGCGCGCCGTTCCGCGGCTACAAGACGGTCCTGGATGCGACCGCGGGCACCCTGGAGGAGAACCTGATGCGATCCGACGTCGGTGAACGGACCCTGCTCGGCGTCCTGACCCCGTCCTCGAACACGGTGGTCGAGCCACTGACGGCGGCGATGCTGCGCGGGCTCGACGACGTCACCGCGCACTTCACCCGGTTCCGGGTGCGCGAGATCTCGCTCCGGGCCGAGGCGCTCCGGCAGTTCGACCTCGGCCCGATCCTCGACGCCGCAGCCCTGCTCGCGGACGCGAGGGTCGCCTCGATCGTCTGGAGCGGGACCAGCGCGGGCTGGCTCGGCTTCGAGACCGACGAGGCGCTCTGCCGCGCGATCACCGGGGCGACCGGCATCCCGGCCGGCTCGTCGGTGCTGGCGCTGAACGAGATCTTCAGGGCGACTGGCGTCCGTCGCTTCGGCCTCGTCACCCCCTACCTCGACGAGATCCAGGCGCGCATCGTGGACACCTACGCGCGGGCGGGCTTCGCGTGCGTCGCGGAGCGCCACCTCGGCGATCCCGGCAACTTCTCCTTCTCGGAGGTGAGCGAAGCGACCGTCGCCGGAATGATCCGCGAGGTCGCGGCCGAGCGCCCCGACGCGATCACGGTGTTCTGCACCAACGTCCGCGGCGCCGCGGTCGTGGCGGCGATGGAGGAGGAGACCGGGATCCCGATCCACGACACGGTCGCGACCGGGCTCTGGAAGGGCATGAAGCTTGCCGGCGCGGACCCGGCCCGGGTCCGGGGCTACGGCCGGCTGTTCCAGGAAGCCGCCTGATCGGGCTGACGAGCCGGACAGCCGCCGGTCAGCGGATCAGGTCGGGCAGCCAGAGCGCGATCCCGGGGACCAGCGAGATCAGGACGATCACCACCATGTGGCTCGCGAAGAACGGGGCCGACTGGCGGATCGCCCGCTCGTAGGGCACGTCCGCGATCTTCGCCGCGGTCATGAGCGTCATGCCGACCGGCGGGGTGATGTTGGCGACGTTGAGCGTCAGGATCATCACGATCGCGAAATGCAGGGGGTCGAACCCGAGCTGGACCATGGCCGGGACCAGGACCGGGGCCGAGACGACCATCGCCGGCAGCACGTCGAGGACCGTCCCGAGCAGGATGATGAGGAGGTCGACCGCGAGGATCTGGAGGATCCAGAAGTCGCTGACGTTGGCGATGAAGGCTGCGGCCTCGCGGGCGATCCCGGAGCGGGTCACGAACCAGCCGAGCACGGTGGACGCGGCGAGCAGGAAGAACACGACGCCGGAGAAGCGGACCGTCGTGATCAGCGCGTCCAGGATCTTCCGGGGCGTGAGGGTGCGGTAGCCGAGCAGCCCGACCGCGAGCGCGTAGACGGCGCCGAACGCCGAGGCCTCGGTCACCGTGGTCGCGCCCGAGAGGATGCCGCCGAGGATGATCACCGGGACGAGCAGGGCCGGGATGGTCGGGAGAAACGTCCAGAGCAGCGAGCGGAAGCTGAACGGCGTCTCCTGACGCGGGTAGCCGCGCCGCCACGAGATGTAGGCGCTGGCGACGAGCAGGGCGACGGCCATCAGCAGCCCTGGCACGATCCCGGCCGCGAACAGGTCGAGGACCGAGACGTCGCGGAGGATCGAGGCATAGACCACCATGACGATCGAGGGCGGGATGATCGGCCCGATGATCGAGGAGCAGGCGGTGACCGCGGCGCTGTAGTCGGCGTCGTAGCCCTGCTTCTTCATCGCCGGGATCAGGATCTTCCCGAGAGCGACGGTATCCGTGATGGCGGCTCCGGTCAGACCGGCGAAGAACACGCTGACCGTGATGTTGACGTGGCTGAGGGCGCCCCGGACCCGGCCGAAGAGCGCGTTGTTGAAGCGGACCAGGCGCTCGGTCAGCCCGGCGTGGTTCATCAGCTCGGCCGTGAAGATGAAGTACGGGACCGAGATCAGGACGTAGCCGGCGACCCCCGAGTACATCCGGTCGGCGATGATCTCGAGGTAGGCGAGGCCGCCGATCGAGGCCGCGCCCGCGAGCCCGGAGAGCACCATGACGACCGCGATCGGCATCCCCATCAGGAGGAGGAGCGCGAAGACCAGGAGGGCGGGGGTCATGGCTTCGCTTCCGCCGGCGCGGTCCGCGTCCCCTCGCCCTGGGTCAGCTCCTCCACCTCGCGCTCCGGGTCGGCGAGGTCGAGGAGGTGCAGCCCGTCGGCGAGGTGGACGAGCAGGATCAGCCCGGTCAGCGGCACGCAGGCGGCGACGAAGCGCTCGTGGATCTGGATCTGGTCGGAGACCATGTTGTAGTGGGTCGCGTTGACGAAGAAGGCCCAGCCGTACCAGACCAGCAGCAGGGCGAGGACGCCGATCAGCGCGACGTTGACCCAGCTGATCAGGGTCACCACCCGCGCCGGCAGGGTGTGCAGCAGGACCGCCATCGCGACGTGCTCGCCGCGCTTGAAGGCGACGGTGATCGAGAGCATGCCGATCCAGGGCACGAACAGGCGCGCGAGCGAGTAGGTCCAGGACAGCGCTGCGCCGGTGACCAGCTGGTAGAAGAAGCCCGCGAACGAGATCGAGAGCATCAGGAGCAGG
>DASUSF010000047.1:0-5777 GCA_036375275.1 Geminicoccaceae bacterium
CGATCCGCATCACCCAGGCGTCGTCCGCGGCGTAGCCCGCGGCGGGCGCCGCGGCGCGGAAGCGCTCCGGCGGCTCGAAGGGCGGCTCGTTGGTCAGCCGGATCGTGCCCCAGTGCATGCCGACCACGCGGCCCGCGCCGAGCTCGCGGCCGATATTCAGCGCCTCCTCCGGCGTGGCGTGCGAGCCCTGCATCAGGAGGCGCGGCTCGTAGGCGCCGATCGGCAGCAGCGCCAGCTCGAACGGCGCGACCCGCCGGCCCACTTCCTGGAAGACCGGCCCGTAGGCCGTGTCGCCGGCGAAGTAGACCCGCTTGCCGCGGCCCTGGATCGCGTAGCCGGTCCACAGCGTGCGATTGCGGTCGAACGGCGTGCGCTTGGAGAAGTGGATCGCCGGCAGCGCGGTGATCGCGAGCCCCGAGAGGGTCTGCTCGCCGTACCAGTCGAGCTCGTGGACCCGCGCGTAGCCGCGCTCGGTGAAGTAGCCCGCCAGACCCAGCGGCACCACCACCTCGACCCGGTCCTTGCCGGCCAGCGCCTCGATCGTCGAGAGATCGAGGTGGTCGTAGTGGTTGTGCGAGAGCAGCAGCACGTCGATCGGCGGCAGGCGCTCCACCGGCAGGCCCGGCGGGGCGAAGCGCTTGGGCCCGAGCGGCGCCACCGGCGAGGCGTACTCGCCGAGATAGGGATCGGTCAGGATGTTGCGGCCGTCGAGCCGCAGCAGGAAGGACGCGTGGCCGAGCCAGGTCAGGCGGTCGCCGTCGCTCCGCCGGTTGGCCACCCCGTCCTGCGCCTCGGCCGCGGGCAGGACGTGGCCCGCCGGCAGTGCGACCTCGCCGCGATCGGTGAAGCGGCGCAGGAAGAAGCTCGACCAGTCGCCGAAGTCGCCGCCGCGCTCGGGGCTGCCCGGAGGGTTGCGGAACCCCTCCGCGGTATGGTGCCAGGGACCGTCCGCCGCCGGCTGCGCCCTCTCGCTCGCGCAGCCGGCCAAGGCCAGCGGCAGGGCCGCGAGGCCGCGGTTGAGGGCGCGGCGGGTCACCTTGGCGCGCTTCGGGTCGGGCGGCGGTCGTGACATCGACGGATCCGGGTGCGCCATCACTCGTTAGCAAAACCTTGCGCGAAACGTGCCAGACTACGCCCTAGCGGCCGGATCGGACCAGGTCTTGAAACCGTCATGGCGATCGTCTAGCCCTAGGTGCGAGGTGTTGGCGGCCCGCCGGGCCCCGGATATGGTGATGAGGCCGAGAGCACGACAGGCATGCAAGCTAGCATGAGATCGGTGCGACCGCCCCGATTGCCCCCGCTCGAGGCATGTCCTGCGCTGGTTCTGAACGCCGACTACCGCCCCTTGAGCTACTTCCCGCTCTCGACCTGGCATTGGCAAGAGACCGTGAAGGCGATCTTCCTCGACCGCGTGGCCGTGCTGTCGCACTACGACCGCGTGATCCACTCGCCGTCCTCCGCCTTCCGCCTGCCGAGCGTGGTCGCGCTCAAGCAGTACATCCCGCAGAACCGCCGGCCGCCGTTCACCCGCTTCAACGTGTTCCTGCGCGACGGCTTCTCCTGCCAGTACTGCGGCCATCCCCGGCAGGCGTCGGAATTGACCTTCGACCACGTCGTCCCGCGCTCGCGCGGCGGCCGCACCAGCTGGGACAACGTGGTCACCGCCTGCACGCGCTGCAACCTCGCCAAGGGCAACCAGTTGCCGCGCGAGTGCCGCATGCGGCCGCTGACCAGCCCGACCATGCCGACCACCTTCCAGCTGCAGGAGCGCGGGCGCGGCTTTCCCCCCAACTTCCTCCACGAGAGCTGGCGCGACTTCCTGTACTGGGACAGCGAGCTCGAGCCCTGAGCCCACGCTGTTCTAGTTGCCGACGGTCCGGATGTTGGTCGAGAGGAAGTACGGCGGCCCGCCGCGCTGGTAGGTCAACTCGCCGAAGAGCGCGACATAGCCCCGGTCCGGCACCTCGACTTCGAACTCGTAGGCATCGCCCCGGCGCTCGAAGCGGCGCGCTCGCCAGCGGGCGTTGCGGAAGTCGCGCGTCTCGGAGGTCGCGATCCAGGCGGTGACCCGCGCGGGCTCGAGGTCGGAGCTCACGGCGAGCATGAGCCTCCCGGCTCGCTCCTCGAAGCGCCACTGCAACCTGGGCAGCCTCGCGCCGGAGCCGACGTGCTCATGCAACGCGTTCAAGCTGCCCGCCACTCGAAGGTAGGGAAAGACGCTTTCCAGCGAGTGATCCCCGTTCGGGACGTACAGGATGTACTTCGGCCCGTTCAGGCCGCGCCAGTAGAGGTTGAGGGCATCCGCCGGCCAATAGGGGTCATTGGTGCCGAGAATCATCAGCTTGGGCTGGGTCAGGAGCTTGCGGTAGCGATAGGGGTCGACGATCGCCCGGAGCTTCCGGCCGGCGCTGGTCTCCAACTGCTCCGGCAGGCCCAGCGCGACATAGTCCGCGAGCTTCTCCGACAGCTCGCCCCAGACCGTCTCCTGATGCTCGATCTGCGCGCCCATCCTGAGCATGTCGAACACCATGGGCGCGATCGCCGCGACCCGGTCATCGATCGCGCCGGTGAGCCAGGCGGTCCACCCGCGCTTGGACGCCCCCGCGACGGTGAAGCGCTCGATCTCGAGCCCCCAGTCCTGGGCCGAGAACTCCTGAACCGCATCCATCGCCCGGACGGCGGACTTGACCATCGGCAGGAGGAGCGGCCACTCGGGATCCAGCGTCGCGAGGTACTGCTCGAAGGTGAAGGCGATCAGCTCGTCCTCGGTCCTGCCGTCGAACAGCGGCTGATGCGGGACCTGGCGCAGAACCGCGACCGGGGTGCGCAGCAGGTCGGCGATGCCGGCATACAGCAGCGCATCCGGCGGCAGGTCTTCCCCGCCATCCCCGTCCGGCTCCTTCCACTTGCCGCCCGCAATGAACAAGAGCGCATGCGGGGTCCGGGCATCGAGGAGCGCGGGCTTGATGATGAACAGCTGGTGGCGCCAGGGAACGCCGCGCCAGGTCTGCGAGGTGAGCGCGAGCTCGACGTAGGAGGCCGCGACCAGCCCGCCCTCGTCCCGCTTGACCCAGCCGTAGGTCGGGTCGCCGTTCGCCAGATACCCGGCAAGGGGGCTCGGGGCCTGGTCGGCTCCCGGAGGAGCGGCGGAGGCCGGCGCGATCAGGGATGCCACGGCGAGGACCGGCGCGATCAACGATCTCATCGACCCTAGCTCATCCGCCAACCGCCGGCGCAGGCCCCGGGCTGCCGATCCGGTCACGTGACCTCGAGCTGGCCGGCATCGAGCAGCCCGTCGATGACCTCGGCCTGGGTCGGCGCGGCCGCCACCAGATCAACGTTCTCGACGATGCTCGTGACCTCGGGAACAGCGAAGTCCGCGGCGCCGTCGCGATCGAAGTCGAGGCGCGTGTCGTCGCCGGACAATGAGAACCTGAGGAACTCGTCGAGGTCGTCGCCGCGAGGCGCGTCGGGCAGGTCGACGTCCGCGAACAGTTCCGTCACCACCAGCGTATCCCCGCTTTCGAAGTCGGTGATCCGGTCGACCCCGTTTTCCTCCCCGTCGATGACGAACCGATCGCGGCCGCTGCCGCCGGTGAGCACGTCGCTGCCGCGGTTGCCGGCAAGCTCGTCGTCGCCGTCGCGTCCCTCCAGCAGGTCCGGACCGGCGCCTCCGAACGCCAGATCATTGTGGCTGCCGCCGATCACCCGGTCAGCGCCGCCGCCGCCGTACAGGACATCGTCGTCCTCACCACCCCGCAGCGCATCGTCGCCGGCGCCGCCCCGGACGTCATCGCGGCCCCGACCGCTTTGGACGTCATCGTTGCCAGGCCCGGCATGGATCACGTCATCGCCGTCACCGGCGACCACTTCATCGTCGCCGGCGCCGGCATGGACGTCGTTGTGGCCCGCGAAGACGTAGATCACGTCCTCGCCGTTCCCGGTGCGCACGACGTCGTCGCCGCCCTCCGCGTCCGACGGGACGTCATCGGCGAACACCGTGTTGTCGCCGTCGCCCGCGTCGATCACGTCGTCGCCGCCGCCGGTGACGATCAGGTCGTCCCCGTCACCGGTCTCGACCTCGTTATCACCGCTCAGACGGATCACGATCTCGCCGTCGCTCCTGAGCAGGGCCTCCGCCAGTCCCGGGAGATCAGGCAGCTCGGACAGGTCCGGAGAATCGGGAAGGTCCACCTCCGGAACATCCACCTCCGGAAGATCCACCTCCGGAAGATCCGGCAAATCCACATTGTCGACATCGGGGATGACGTCGCCCACTTTGCTGGCGCCATCCTTCACCTTGTCGAGAAAGTTAGCCATCCCTCGCCCTCCCAATCTACCGACCGATCGGGTATTTGTTCATCCCAACTTCAGGAACGAGCATAATAGCTGCACGGGTGATGCGGCAACCCTCGGGCGCGGCGCCGCACGTCCGGTGCCCGTCCACCCCGGCGGGATCGCCGGCGCCGGCACGATTTCTCCGTTGCCTTGAGGCGGCGTTTGCGGGCAAGACGGGACCCGCGCCGCGTCAGCCTCTCAGGGAGCACTCATGGTCATGCGCAGGATCGTTTCCGTGGCTCTCCTCGCTCTGCTCGGCGCGGCGCCGGTCGGGTTGGCGCAGGAGATGACGTTCTTCCGGATCGGCACCGGCGGCGTGGCCGGCACCTACTACCCGATCGGCGGCCTGATCGCCGACATCATCAGCAGCCCGCCCGGCGCGCGCCCCTGCGACAAGGGCGGCAGCTGCGGCGTGCCGGGCCTGGTCGCGATCGCGCAGAGCTCCAACGGCTCGGTCGCCAACGTCAACGCGATCAAGTCCGGTGAGCTCGAGAGCGGCTTCGTCCAGTCGGACGTCGCCTACTGGGCCTACACCGGCACCGGCATCTTCGAGGACCAGGGCAAGGTCGAGAACCTGCGCGCGATCGCCAATCTGTACCCGGAAAGCATCCACATCGTGGCCCGCGAGGGCGCCGAGATCGAATCGGTGCGCGACCTCGCCGGCAAGCGCGTCTCGCTCGACGAGCCCGGGTCGGGCACGCTGGTCGACGCGCGCATCATCCTCGAGGCGTTCGGCCTCTCGGAGGACGACCTCCAGGCCCAGTACATCAAGCCGAGCCCGGCGGTCAGCATGACCGGAGACGCCCAGCTCGACGCCTTCTTCATCGTCGCCGGCTATCCGACCGCCTCCGTGGTCGAGCTCGCCTCCGGCGTCGGCGCCGATCTGGTGCCGATCGACGGCCCCGAGGTCGACGCGCTGCTGGAACGCTACCAGTTCTTCGCCAAGGACCTGATCCCGGCCGGCACCTACGAGGGGATCGATGCGACCCCGACGGTCAGCGTCGGCGCCCAGTGGGTGGTCGGCGCCGAGGTCGACGAGGAGCTGGTCTACGGCATCACCAAGGCGCTCTGGCATGAGAACGCCCGCAACCTGCTCGACAATGGCCACGCCAAGGGCCAGGCGATCACCCTCGAGACCGCCCTCGACGGCATCGGCATCCCCCTCCACCCCGGCGCGGAGCGCTACTATCGCGAGGTCGGCCTGCTCGACTGACCGCGGGGCCGCGCGCCAGGTCGGATCAGGCGTCCGGCCTGAGGATCACGCGGCCGCGCACGCGGCCGGCGCGGAGGTCGGCGAGCGCCTGGGGCGCCGCGTCGAGCGGGCGGACGTCGAGCGGGATCGGCGGCACCTTGCCGGCGCGGCCGAGCGCCATGACCTCGTGCATCTCGTCGAGCGTGCCGACGTAGGAGCCGCGCAGGGTCAGCGAGCGCTGCGGCAG
>DASUSF010000048.1:0-9415 GCA_036375275.1 Geminicoccaceae bacterium
CCACGGTGTCCGGGTGGCCGGCGGCGAAGGCGAGGCCGGGCTTGGGGTTGAGCGCCTTGAGCTCGGCGAGCATCTCCGGCAGGTCGTCGGGCAGCACCCCACAGACCCGGATGAGTCCCTGGATGTCGGCCTGGGCGACCATGGGCAGGTTGTCGATCAGCCGCTCCATCGCCGGGTCGAGCCGGCCGCGCTCGCGCAGCTGCAGTGCCAGGCACTCGCCGATCGAGCGCGCGAGGACTCCCGGCGGATCGAACTGCTGGAGGCGCGCGAGCACGGCTCGGACCGCATCCACCTCGAGCCCGAGCCGGTCCGCGATCTCGACCACGTCGCCGCGCAAATAGCCCGCCTCGTCGACCTGATCGATCAGATCCGCCCCGATCAGCCGCGCGACCGGGTCGTGCAGGTCGAGGGTGAGCTGCTCGAGCAGGTGGTCGCGCAGCGTCGCCGGGCGACTCAGCCGGTCGTCGAAGGTCGCGTCGTCGCCGCCGAAGTCGGTGCTGCCGCCGCGCCCGACCGAGGCGAACTCGTTGACCCCGAGGCCCTCCGGCAGCCCGGCGGCGGCCGGCGGCGCCCAGCCCTCGTCGGCGTCGCCCGACCAGCCGTCGCCCGGCTCGGCGGCGGCAAGAGCGGGGCGCCCGTCGAGCTCGGGAGCGTCGCTCCGCTCGGGTCCGTCTGCCGGCGGCCGCTCCGTCGCCTCCTCGGCCCGCTCGAGGAACGGGTTCTGCTCGAGCTCGCCTTCGACGTAGGTCTGAAGCTCCAGGTTGGAGAGCTGCAGCAGCTTGATCGCCTGCTGCAGCTGGGGCGTCATGACCAGCCCCTGGGTCTGCTTCAGATCGAGGCGCAGCGCAGAAGACATGGCGTCAGAAGCACATGGCGCTAAAGGCTGAACCGTTCGCCGAGGTAGACGCGGCGGACCCCCTCGTCGGCCACGATCTCCTCCGGGCGGCCCTCCATCAGGACGCGGCCTTCGTGCAGGATGTACGCGCGGTCGATGATGTCGAGCGTGTCGCGCACGTTGTGGTCGGTGATGAGCACGCCGAGGCCGCGGTTCTTGAGATGGCCGACCAGGGCGCGGATGTCGGCGACGTTGATCGGATCGATCCCGGCGAGCGGCTCGTCGAGCAGCATGAAGCTCGGCTCGGAGGCGAGGGCGCGCGCGATCTCGACCCGCCGGCGCTCCCCGCCCGAGAGGGCGAGGGCGGGGGCGCGGCGCAGATGGCTGAGCGAGAACTCGGCGAGCAGCGCGTCGAGGCGCCGCTCCCGCTTGGACCGCACCGGCTCGACCACCTCGAGCACCGCGCGGATGTTGCCCTCGACGGTCAGGCCCCGGAAGATCGAGGCTTCCTGCGGCAGGTAGCCGATCCCGAGCCGCGCCCGGCGGTACATCGGCAGCCCGGTGATGTCGGCTCCGTCGAGGGTCACCGCGCCGTAGTCGGCCTGCAGGAGGCCGGTGATGATGTAGAAGCAGGTGGTCTTGCCGGCGCCGTTCGGACCGAGCAGGCCGACCGCCTCGCCGCGTCGCACGCCGATGGTCACGTCGCGCAGCACCGTCCGGCCCTTGAACTGCTTGCCGACGTTGGCCGCGCCGAGCCCCGGCTCGAGCGGGACGAGACGGGGGCGGGGCGGCGCCCCGCTTCCGGCGCTCCGCCGCAGCTCGCGCCCGGACCGGACGGCGTCGGTCATCCGCCGTCCGCCGGAGCCGACGGCGGCTTGCCGGCCGGGACCGGAGCCCGGGGCTGCGCGGCGCCGGCTTCCGGCTTCGCCGGCTGCCCGCCTCCGCCCGCGCCCCTGGCGGTGGCGCCACCGCCCGATCCCGCGTCGCCCGACTGCTTCCGGTCGCCGGCGCCCGGAGTGAACACCGCCCGGACCCGCTGCTCGGGTGCGGCGCCCTGGGCCGCGGTCGTGGTCGCGATCACCCGGGACACCCCGGTCGCGAGATCGAGCTCGAGGCGGTCGCCGCGGATCACGTTCTCGTCCCGGGTCAGCACCACGGAGCCGTCGAGGGTCACGAGGCGCGCGCCGACGTCGTACACCCCGACCTCGCCCCGCGCGGTTTCGCGCGGCGAGCTCATGACGACGTTGCCGAACGCCTCGATCCGGCGGATCGTGCCGGTCGCGCCCGGTGCTGCGGGCTCCTCCTCCTCGCCACCACCCCGGTAGTGCACCTTGAGCTCGTCGGCGCTGAGCACGAGGTCGCCCTGCACCGCATCGACGTTGCCCGCGAAGGTCGCGATCCGGTCAGCCTGAACGACCTCGAGGGAATCCGCCGTGATCTCGATCGGCCGGTCGGCGTCGTGCTCGAACTCCTGAGCGCAGATGCCGGACGACGTGGCCAGCAGAACGCCTCCGAGCGTGGCGGACAGAAGACGCGTCCGGCTCACGAGGCGGCGCCGCCCCGCGGGGGCTCCGGCTGCACCGTCACCCTGACGCGGCCTTCGAAGCGCAGGATGTCGCCGCCCTTGCGGATCTCGAACCGGTCGGCCGCGAGCGTCCCGGCGGGACCGCTGCCCTCGATCGCCTCCTCGCCGATCACGCGTCCCCGGGCGAAGCTGACCTGGGCGCTGTCGGTCAGGAAGCGGTAGCCGTCGCTGGTCGTCAGCTCGATGTCGCCGGTGAGGTTGAGCTTCTCGATCGCCCGGTAGTACACGCCCGAATCGGCGCGCAGGTGGAGACGGCTCGCATCGCTCCGCTCGAGGTTCGCGGACAGCTGGTCGAGCAGGATGCGGTTCGGCTGCACCGGATCGACGGTGGCGGCCTCTGCCACCACCTCGTAGGGCTCGGCGCGCTCGGTCCGGCCGGAATAGCGCGGCAGGTGCATGACCATCGAATCGCCGACGTCCGCGACGTCGCGCATCAGCATCGGCATGATCAGGCTGCCGTAGCCGCCCATCAGCTGCGGCCAGAGCACGACCAGGCCGATCAGCACCAGCGCGGTCGCCGGCAGCAGGAACTTCATCAGGTCGACGAAGCGGCTGTACCGGCTGGCGAAGCGCCTCGGCGCCGGCCGGGGCCGATCGCCCGCGGGGTCCCGGACGCCGATCATGCCAGACCCGCGCGCAGGCAGTCGTGCATGTGGAGCACGCCCTCGGGCCGGCCCCGCTCGTCGACGACGAACAGCACGGTGAACGGGCGGTCGGTCTGGTTCATCAGCGCCAGCGCCTCGGCCGCCAGCGCCTGGGGACGGATCGTCCTGGGCCGCGCGGTCATCACCTCGCCGGCGGTGCGGTCGAGCAGGTCCGGGCTCATGTGGCGGCGCAGGTCGCCGTCGGTGATGATCCCGCCGAGCCGGCCGGAGCCGTCCACCACGCCGACGCAGCCGAGCCGCTTCTCGGTCATGACCAGGAGCGCTTCGCTCATCGGCGCGCCCAGCCCGACCCGCGGCAGCGCATCGCCAGTGTGCATCAGGTCCGCGACCCTGATCAGGCGCTGGCCCAGCCGGCCGCCCGGGTGGAGGATGCCGAAGTCGGCCGCGCCGAACCCGCGCCGCTCGAGCAGGGCGACCGCGAGGGCGTCGCCGAGCGCGAGCATGGTCGTGGTCGAGGTGGTCGGCGCGAGGCCGAGCGGGCAGGCCTCGGCGAGGGGCGGCAGGGCGAGCACGACGTCGGCGGCCTCCGCCAGGGTGGAGGCGCGGCGGCCGACCATCGCGACCAGCGGGATCTGGAACCGGCGCGTGTAGTCGACCAGATCGGCGAGCTCCGGGGTCTCGCCGGAATTGGACAGCGCGAGCACCAGATCGCTCCTCGCGATCATGCCGAGGTCGCCATGGCTGGCTTCCGCCGGATGCACGAACAGGGCCGGGGTGCCGGTCGAGGCGAAGGTCGAGGCGATCTTCCGCGCGATGTGCCCGCTCTTGCCCATGCCCGTGACCACGACCCGGCCTTCGACCTCGGCGAGCCGCTCGACCGCCTGGTCGAAGGTGGCGTCGAGCACGCGGGCGAGGGTCGTGAGCGCGTCCGCTTCGGCGCGCAGGACGCGGCGCGCGGCGGCGCGGTCGCCGGTCGGCTCGATCACCTGGTCCAGACTTGCTGCGTTCATCGTGCCGGCCGTTGCCCTGCGCGGTCGCGAGGGTCGTGGAAGGAGGGTCGGCCCGGGCAAGGCGCGGGGTGCGGCGCCCGCTCCGACGATGTCGTCCCGACCTATATGGTCGTTCGGCCGGCACCGCGTCAACGCGACCGGGACCGGCCGCGCCGGCCGCGGTCCGGAAAGCCACATTTGCCTCAGTGCGCGAATATGTCGACCTCGGACCAGCCCTTCAGGTCGAGACGGACCCGGTCGGGCAGAAAATCGAAGCACGCCTGCGCCAGCTCGAAGCGCCCCTCGCGGCGGAGCATGTCCTCCAGCTGGTCGGCCAGGCGATGCAGGTGGAGGACGTCGTTCGCCGCGTAGCGGAGCTGCGCCGGGGTCAGCTCGACCCGGCCCCAGTCGGAGCTCTGCATCTGCTTGGACAGATCGATGTCGAGGAGCTCCCGGCACAGGTCCTTGAGGCCGTGCTGGTCGGTGTAGGTGCGAGCGAGCCTGCTCGCGATCTTGGTGCAGAACACCGGCCAGACCCGGACCCCGAGCGCGCGGGCCAGGATCTGCATGTCGAAGCGGGCGAAGTGGAACAGCTTGAGGACCGCCGGGTCCTCGAGCAGCCGCGCGAGGTTCGGCGCCTCGGGCCGGCGTTCCCGGAACCGGACCACGTGGCAGGTGCCGTCGCCGGCCGACAGCTGGACCAGGCAGAGGCGGTCGCGATGGGTGTTGAGGCCCATGGTCTCGGTGTCGACCGCGATCCGGCCGCCGAGCCCGAGCCCGTCCGGCAGGTCGCCTTCGTGCAGCGTCACCGACGTCGTGACCTGGCCCATGATCGCCCGAGCCCTCCGGTTTCCTCCGCGGCGGAGCGTATCAGCCCGACCGCGCCCGGGCGAGATCTAGCAGGCCGGAGGTGAACCGGATCTTAAGGGCGTCCGGCCTCGGGGACGCCGGCGCCGGCCCGGCCAAGACGGAAGGGGCGATGCACCGCGCGGGCGAAGGTTGTAGCTGCCGGTCGGGGAAGTGGTGCCCAGGAGAGGACTCGAACCTCCACGGCCTTTCGACCGCTAGCACCTGAAGCTAGTGCGTCTACCAATTCCGCCACCTGGGCCGGGGCGCCATGGATGTAGGCGCCGCGCGCGAAGGCGTCAACCGGCGCGGCCGTTCCCCTTTCGCGCGGCCGTTCCTATAGTCGGCCGGATCTCCAGAGCGGGGCGGACGATGCGCAACCAGATGGTCACGGTGTTCGGCGGCAGCGGCTTCATCGGGCGCTATGTCGTGCAGCGGCTCGCCCGGCGCGACGCGCGGATCAAGGTGCCGAGCCGGACCCCCAACCGGGTGCGCCATCTCCAGCCGATGGTCAGCCCGGGGCAGATCGCGATCGGGCCCCTTAACCTCGGCAGCGAGGAGGCGCTGACCCGCTATCTCCAGGGCGTGCACGCGGTGGTCAACCTGATCGCGATCCTGCACGAGCGGCGGAGCGGCCAGTTCGAGACGGTTCACGTCGACCTCCCGGGACGGATCGGCCGGGCGGCGAAGGCCGCCGGGGTCGAGCGCCTGGTCCATGTCTCGGCGATCGGCGCGGATGCGGGCTCCTCGTCCGCCTACGCCCGGACCAAGGCGGGCGGCGAGCGGGCGATGCGCGAGGCGTTCCCCGAGGCGGTCATCCTCCGGCCGAGCGTGGTGTTCGGGCCCGAGGACGAGTTCCTCAACCGGTTCGCCGCGATGGCCCGGCTGCTGCCGGCGCTGCCGCTGATCGGTGGCGGGCGGACCCGCTTCCAGCCGGTCTACGTCGGCGACGTCGCGGATGCGGTCCTCGCCGGCCTGACCTCGCCGGACGCGGTCGGGCAGACCTACGAGCTCGGTGGCCCCCGGATCTACACCTTCGAGGAGCTGATGCGCTGGCTGCTGCGGACGATCGACCGCAAGCGGTTCCTGGTGCCGATCTCGTTCGACCTCGCGCGGCTCCAGGGCCGAATCCTCGAGCACCTGCCGGAGCCGCCGCTGACCCGGGACCAGGTCGAGCTGCTGAAGCACGACAACGTGGTCGGCGAGGGGGCGAGGACGCTCGCCGACCTCGGCATCCGGCCGACCCCGATGGAGCTGATCGCGCCCGACTACCTCGTCCGCTACCGCGCCAGCCCCCGCCAGCGGGTGACCGCGCGCTGAGCTCGAGCAATTCTCGATGAGACGGCGCCGCCTCAAACTACGACGCGCCTTCGCTCATCGAAAGCAAACAGCTTTATCCGGACGGGCTCGCGAGAATGCGGGGCCGTCTGACCGGATGCTGCCCTAGAGCAATTTCCGATGAGACAGAACCGCATCGAACCGCGACGTCCTTCCGCTCATCGGAGTAAACTGCTCCATTTCAATGGACCAGAGCGGATTCACCCGATCGGAACCGTTGCAGGCGGTTCCGTCATATCGGGATCCGCTCTAGCCGTAGGCCCAGAGCAGGATCAGGACGCCGAGCAGGCAGCGATAGATCACGAACGGCGTGAAGCTCGCGTGGCGCAGCCAGCGCATCAGTAGGACGATCGCGGCGAAGGCGGCCGCGAAGGCGAGGCCGGCGGCGAGCAGCGCGTCCCGCCCGACCTCCGCTTGGCCGAGCTCGATCACGTCCAGGGTGAGGAGCGCGCCGGCGCCGAGGATGGTCGGGATCGCCATGAGCATCGAGAAGCGCGCCGACTCGTCGCGCTGGTAGCCGAGCGCCCGGGCGGCGGTGATGGTGATCCCGGCGCGCGACGTGCCGGGGATCAGCGCGAGCGTCTGGGCGAGACCGATGAGAAGGGCGCCGGGAATGCTCATCGCGTGGAGCGTCCGGTCGCGCGGCGCGGTCCGATCGACCAGGTAGAGCAGGATGCCGAAGCCGAGGCTCGCCCAGCCGATGATGGCGATGGTGCGCAGGCCGTCGCCGTCGGTCACCGCCTTGAGCGTGGCGCCGCCGATCAGCACCGGCACCGTCGCGACGCCGATGAGCAGCACCAGCCGTGCTCCGGCGTCGTCCCGACCGGCCCCGGAGAGCGTGTTGGCGAGCCCCCGGAGCATCAGGCCTAGATCGTCGCGGAAGTAGACCAGCACCGCGCCCAGGCTGCCGACGTGGACCGCGATGTCGATCAGGAGGCCCTGGTCGGGCCAGCCGGTCAGCAGCGGCACCAGGATGAGGTGGCCGGAGGAGCTGATCGGCAGGAACTCGGTGATTCCCTGGACCAGCGCGAGGACGGCGATCTGAAGGTCGGACATGCTTCCCTGGCGGGCGCCGGATGCGCGGCGCCTTCCTAGCCGATGTCGTCGGCCGGCGCCATCCGGCGCGCGCCCGGAGGTGTTGGTCCCGAAGCGATACCAACATGCGGATCATGACAGCCGTGCGACCGGGCATGAACCGCGACAGGCCGTCGGCGCCCGAAACAAGGTAAACGTCGTGACCTTTTTCGCGAAAAACGCTGGACGGCGGCGACCACCGCGGTGACTATCGCGCGCTCGGCCCGACGAGCCGGGGTCGCCAAACAACCGGGTCCGCGCCCTCCGCCGCGCCGGGGCCGACGCTTATTTTTCGCTGGGGCAGGCCCGTGACCGTCAAGATGATGCGCTTCATCGACCTCGCGCAGACCACGCCGGACAAGCGCCCGGCGGGCGACCGGAGCGGCGATTTCGGCGAGATCTACGCGCCCTTTGAGCCGACCCGGGCGGCCGAGCAGGCGGCCCGCTGCGAGCAGTGCGGGATCCCGTTCTGCCAGGTCCACTGCCCGTTGCACAACAACATCCCGGACTGGCTCCGCATGACCGCCGAGGGGCGGATGGAGGAGGCCTACGAGCTCGCCGCGCTGACCAACAACATGCCCGAGATCTGCGGCCGGATCTGCCCCCAGGACCGGCTCTGCGAGGGCAACTGCGTGATCGAGAAGGGGTTCGAGGCGGTCACCATCGGTGCGGTCGAGAAGCACATCACCGACACCGCGTTCGAGATGGGCTGGGTCAAGCCGGTCAGGCCGCGGCGCGAGCTCGAGCTCTCGGTCGGGGTGATCGGCGCCGGGCCCGCCGGCCTCGCCTGCGCCGAGCAGCTGCGCAAGAAGGGCTACCAGGTCGAGATCTACGACCGCTACGACCGGATCGGCGGCCTGATGGTCTACGGCATCCCGAACTTCAAGCTCGACAAGCAGGTGGTCGCGCGCCGCGTCGACGTGCTCGAGCGGAGCGGCATCCGCTTCCACCTCAACACCGCCGTCGGCATCGACCTGACGTTCGACGAGCTGCGCCGCCGGCACGACGCGCTGTTCGTGGCGACCGGGGTCTACAAGGCGCGCGACGTGGCGCTGCCTGGCGCCGGGCTCGGCGGCGTGGTCGCCGCGCTCGACTACCTGACAGCGAGCAACCGCAAGGGCTTCGGCGAGACGGTGCCGGAGTTCGAGTCCGGCGTCCTCGACGCCCGCGGCAAGCGGGTGGTGGTCGTCGGCGGCGGCGACACGGCGATGGACTGCGTGCGCACCGCGGTCCGCCAGGGCGCGGTCTCCGTCGCCTGCCTGTACCGGCGCGACCGCTCCAACATGCCGGGCTCGATGCGCGAGGTCGCCCACGCCGAGGAGGAGGGCGTCCGCTTCGACTGGCTGGCGGCGCCCGAGGCCTTCCTCGGCAACGGCAGGGTCGAGGCGGTGCGCGGGGTCAAGATGCGCCTGGGGGCGCCCGACGCGACCGGCCGGCAGGCGCCGGAGCCGGTTCCGGGCTCGAGCCACCGGATCGAGGCCGACCTCGTGATCAAGGCGCTCGGCTTCGATCCCGAGGACTTGCCGGGCCTGTTCGGCGAGCCGGCGCTGCCGGTCACCCGCTGGGGCACGATGCGGGTCGACTGGACCACCATGATGACCCGGATGCCCGGCGTGTTCGCCGGCGGCGACATCGTCCGTGGCGCCTCGCTCGTCGTCTGGGGCGTGCGCGACGGGCGCGACGCCGCGGCCGGCATCCACACCTACCTGCAGGCGCGCGACGCGACGGTCGAGGCGGCCGACCCGCAGTCGCTCGCGCTGGCGTCCTAGAGCAATTTCCGATGAGACAGAACCGCGTTGAACCCCGACGTCCTTCCGCTCATCGGAAGAAAATTGCTCGAGCTCAAATGGATGAGGGCGGATTCACCCGCTCGGAACCGCTCCCAGGCGGTTCCGTCATGTCGGGATCCGCTCCAGAGGAGGCCCCGCTCATGACCGGCCCGACCATGGAAAGCGCCGACGCCTTCGTGCGGAGCTTCCGCGCGGAGTCCGGCCGCCTCGCTGCCGAGGGCCTGTACGATCCGGCGCTCGAGCACGACGCCTGCGGGGTCGGCTTCGTCGCCGAGATCGACGGCCGGCCGAGCCGCCGGGTGGTCGAGGCGGCGATCGCCGCGCTCAAGGCGGTCTGGCATCGCGGCGCGGTC
>DASUSF010000049.1:0-17953 GCA_036375275.1 Geminicoccaceae bacterium
GTGAGGTCGAGCGCGACCACCCGCTCGTCCTCCTCGTCGTCTCCTCCGGTCGCGGCGGGCGCCTCCACGCCGCGCCCGACCTCCTCCACGTCGAGCACCGCGATGTCCGGTCCGCCCGATGGATCCGGCAGGCCGATCTCCGCCCGTTCCACGACCACCCTGCCGCGCACCGCCGAGCGCTGGAGGTCGCCCTCGAGGCGGACCTGGCCGCCGAGGGTCGCTTCGACGTCGTCGCGTCGGACCAGCGTCGCATCCTTGAGGTTGACCTGCACGGCGAGCGGGTAGTTCTGCGCGGGATCGAGGTCGATCCGGCCGCTGCCCGTGAGCCGCCCGCGGCCCCCGTCCCGCGCGCTGAGCTCCTGAACGGCGAGCCGGTCGGCGTCGATCGTCGCGCGCAGCGTGACGTTGGTGAGCACCGTTCCGGTGGTACCGTTCTCGTAGCGCCCGTCATCGAGCTCGATCCGGCCGTCGGCGACCGGCTCGGCGACCGTCCCCGCGAGCTCGAGCCGAGCCTCCAGCTGCCCCTCGAGGCGCTGGCCGTCGAGCGCGAGCAGGTCGGCGACGCGGCGGAGCTGGACGTCCGCCTCGAGGCCGCCGCCGAGCCGGCCGGTCTCCGGAACCTCGAAGGCGAAGTGCTCGAGATCGACCAGGAGCGGTGCGGCGAGGCGGCCGGTGATCGGTCTGTCGGTGAGCCCGGTCGCGCGGACGCTGGCCTCGAGCCGCCGCCCGGCCAGCCGCGCATCGAGCGCCAGATCGAGCGGCGGCACGTCGCCGTACGCCGGGTCGGGCGAGCGGAGATCGGGGATCCGGACCTCGAGGGTGAGGGTCGGGTCGTTGGAGCGGCCGTCGAGGTCGAGCGCCGCCGATGCGGTGCCGCGAAGCGGCGGCGCACCGAGGCTCTGCAGGTTCTCGAGCGGCAGGCCGTCGAGACGGACCTCGGCGGCGACCGGCCCCGGCCCGATCCGGGCATCGCCGCGGAGCCGCCCGCCGGCGAAGGTGAGGTCGAGCGCCGAGACGTCGATCGCTTCACCGGCCAGCGCCACCGTCAGCGGCTGCCGCAGGCGGAGCGGCTGGTCGCCGAAGGTGCCGCCGAGCGAGTCCACCCTGACCCGGGTCGCCTCGGCGAGCGCGAGCTGGATCCGGCTCTCGAGGTCGAACGGAGCGGTGGCGGTGCCTTCGGCGGCGAGATCGACGGTCAGCTGGTCGGGGCTTCCGCTGGCCTCCGCCTCCAGCCGATCGACCCGGGTCGCCTCCTGCCGGAAGCCGGTCACCGTCAGGCCGGCCTGGATCCTCGGCTCGGCGAGGGCGTCCTGGAGATCGGCCTGCAGCGCGGCGCGCTCGAACGCTCCGAAGGGGCCGCGCACCTCGTTCAGGGTCGCGGCCGCGGCCACGGCCTGGCCGCCGCCCCGATCTTCGAGCCGCACCTCGAGATCGAGGCGCCCCCGGAGGGACATCGGGATCAGCGCGTCGAGTCGCGCGAGCTCCTCGATCCGACCGTCGAGGCGCCCGGTCGTGATGCCGCTCGCGAGATCGACCCGCGCGTTCCCTTCCACCTCGACCCCGCTCCCGGAGAAGCGGGTGGCGGACAGCGCCAGGACCCGCTCCTCGAGCCGGTAGTCGGAGGCGAGGGTCGCCTCCAGCCGCGGCATCGCGACCTCGAGCCGGACGGTGCCCGACACCGGCTCCAGGCCTTCGGCATCTGCCGCGAGCGCGAGGCGCCAGACCGGCCGGCCGGCGAGGGTCAGGTTCGCGCCGCCGAGGGTCAGCTTCAGGACCGGCGCCTCGAGGGTGCCGCCGGCCTCGGCCGTCGCGGCGAGGGCGCCGGCGAACTCGGCACCGGCCAGCGGCTCGAGCACGGCGAGCTCGCGGAGCGCGAGCGCGAGCTCGGCCTCGACCGCCCGTGCACCGTCGAGGCCGACCCGTCCCTCCGCCGTCGCCTCGAGCGCCGGGTTCTCGATCACCAGCCGCTCCAGCACGACCGCGTCGTCCGGCACGAAGGCGCCAACGATCTCGGCCCTCAGCCGCTCGCCCGCGATCGCCGCGAGATCGGGCGGCAGTCCGCTCAGCTCCTCGACCACTGCCACGAGCTCGGTCTCGATCCTCGCCGCGTCCCCGCTGACGCGGACCGGCCCGCTGATCTCGAGGCGCCCGCCGATGGCCTGCCCGACCGCTCCGGTCAGCTCGGCGAGACGCGCGACCGCAAGCCGGACGTCGAGCCGCGCGGCGAGCGTCTCCAGGTCGGCGGTGCCGTCGACCTCGATGGTCGCGTTGCCGTCGCTCACCCTGAGCTTCTCGATCTCGGCTTCGGCGCCCGGCGGCCGGCGGGCGTCGAGGGCGACGGTCAGGTCGCGCGGCGGCAGCCCGACCGCCTCCGGCAGCGCGAGGCCCGTGAGCCGGCCCTCGAGCGACACCGCGGCCGCGGGCTCGGCGTCCAGATCGGCCAGCGTCTCGAAGTCCAGGCCGGCGCTCACCGCGGCGAGGCGAAGGTCAGCCGCCTCGAGGTCGCCCGCCTCGATCTCCAGTCGGCCCGCCGGCTGCAGGAACGGCCCGGCGACCATGACCTTCAGGGTCGCATCGCCCTGGAGCGGCGTGCCGGCGAGCTGCGTCAGGGCAGCGATCCGGGCGACGCCGATCCGGCCGTCGACCTCGAACAGCCGACGCTCGAAATCGAGCGCCGCCTCGGCCGCCAGCGATGCCGCGCCGGCATCGAGCGCGAGGCTGCCGATCCGGATCTGCTGCGCGCCGGTCTGGGTGACGTCGAGCGCGACCTCCAGGGTCTCGCCGAGCACCGGCTCGACCGCGTCGGGGACGACCGCAGCGCTCGGGCGAAGCCTGAGCTCGAGGCCGAGCCGCGGCTGCTCGAGGAGCGCGAGGGTGACCACGCCCGCGGCGCTGCCGATCCCCGCCCCGCCGGCCTCCAGCTCGCCGCGCCAGGCCCGGAGCGGCCCGTTGCCGGTGAGGCGGAGGTTGAAGTCGCCGGACTCCCGCCCGAGGCCGGCGAGCTGCTCGATCAGCCGCCCCTGCTCGCTCGCCTGGAGATCGAGGTTGAGCGCGGGCGGGTCGAGCGCCACGGTCGCGTTCAGCTCCGCCGCCGCGGTCGCCTGATCGGTGCGCGCCACGGCGAGGGCCAGCTCCACCGCACGTCCCAGATCGGTAGTCCTCGCGTGACCCTCGATGTGGAAGACGGCGCGCTCGCCGAGGACCGGCTCCGCGAGCACCAGCTCGCCCACCTCCAGCCGGTCGAGCACGACCAGCGGCAGCGTCTCCGGCAGCTCGGGCAGGCTGAACGGCTCGTCGTCCGGGGCTTCGGGCTCCGGACCGCCGCCCGCCGGCAGATCGGCGACCTCGATCCTGCGGGCGGTCAGGCTGCTGATCTCGAGCACGCCGTCGAGCAGGCGCGTCGGGCTCCAGGCGAAGGCGAAGCCCTCGACGCTGAGCCACGGCTCGCCCTCCTCGATCAATGCCAGGCGGTCGAGCCTGAAGTCGAACGGGACGGTGCCCGAGAGGCCGTCGATCTCGGCCGTGCCGTCCAGCGCCGCGCCCAGGCCGCGGGCGATCAGCCGCTGCCCGACCGCCGTCTGGGCGATCCCGAAGGCCGAGACGATGATCACGATGAGGCCGACGACGAGGATCGCCAGCCCGATCCCCACGCGCCGAACCATCAACACTCCCGTTCACGGCGACCGGTACTGCCCGGACCAGGAATGAAGGTGGTTCAGTCCCGCCGCCGCGGCAAGCCGCGGCCGGCGCACCCGCGGACCGCGCCGCGGGTTCCGCGTGCTCAGATCTGGCGCAGCCGGTCGAGGTCGGTGATCGTCACGTAGCGGTCCGAGTTGTCGATCAGGCCCCGTTCGCGCAGGTGCCCGATCTGCTTGTTCACGCTCTCGCGCGACAGCCCGACGATGTCGCCGAGGGTCTGCTGCGACAGGCGGAGATCGATCTGGATGCCGTCCACGACCTCCCGGCCGAAGTTCTCGGCGAGCTGGACGAGAGAGCGCGCCAGACGCGCCTCGCCCTCCAGGAACAAGAGGTTCTCGACCATCTCGCTGGTCCGCCGGAGCCGCTCGCACAGCACCTCGATCAGCCGCATGCAGGCTTCCGGATGGCGCTGCAGGAACGGGATGAAGTCGCGGCGGTCGAGCACCAGGAGCTCGCACGCGTCGAGGGTCACCGCGGAGGCGGTCCGCGGCGCGCCGTCGAGCAGCGCGATCTCGCCGAACAGCTCCCCCGGCTTGACGAGGTTGAAGATGACCTCCTTGCCGTCGTCGGAGCGGGTGCAGATCTTCACCCGGCCGCGCTGCACCAGCATCATGTTGCTGCCGGGATCGCCCTTCTCGAACAGCGTGGTGCGGGCGGGGTAGCGGGCGATCCGCATGTAGGTGACGAGGCGATCGCGCTCCTCCTCGGACAGCTGCCCGAACATCGAGTGCGTGGCGAGCGCGCGGTGCTTGTCGATCGTGAGGTCACGCGCCATGGGTGAGGCTCCCCCTGTCCCGGCGCCGCAGGACGGTGCGTCCACCGAAAGTAGTAGGTTCGGCGGAGGCCGCAAGGATCTTTCCCCTCCCGCCCTCGGAACGGCTGGCGGCCCTCAGAACGCCTGGCCGATGCTGAGGTAGATCTGGAAGGCGTCGTCCTCGTCCCGGCGGTTGATCGGGACCCCGACGTCCAGCCTGAGCGGCCCGATCGGACTGAAATACCGCAGCCCGGCGCCGGCTCCGAACCGCAGGTCCTCGGAGAAGTCCGGCAGCGGCGCCTCGAACGCCGCGCCGGAATCGACGAAGGCGACGGCGCCGATGGTCTCGGTGAGGTTGATCCGGAACTCGCCGGCGAGCTCGAGCAGCGAGCGGCCGCCGACCGGGTCGCCGTCCTCGTCGAGTTCGCCCGCCTTCTGGAAGCCGAAGCCGCGCACCGAGCCGCCGCCGCCGGCATAGAAGCGCTCGTCCGCCGGTACATCCGCCCGGTCCGCGCCGACGATCGAGCCGAAGGCGGCCCGGGCGGCGAAGATCAGGCGCGGCTGATCGACCAGCTTGACGTAGTGGCTGTAGCCGATCAGCGCCTTGTTGAACGTGAGCCCGGGATCCAGGACGTCGACGAACGGCTCCTCCTCGACGAACAGGCGACCGCCCTCGGTGGGGTCGAACAGGTCGTCGCTGGTGTCCCAGGTCAGGCCGAGGGGCAGCGAGAGCAGCCCGAAAGGTCCTTCGTCGCCCTCCTCGACGTCCTGGATCTTGACGTAGCGGAAGGCGAGCGCCGCCCGCCCGACCAGCCCCGCGCGGAACTCCCGCTCGATCCCGGCGGAGGCGCTCGCGGACGTGCTCTCGAACGCATCGGTGTCGTCGTAGCGGAACTCGGTGTCGGCGATGAACGCCTGGTTCAGGCGGTAGAAGTCGGGCTTCTTGAAGCTGCCGCTGAGGCTGAAGCCGATGCCGGAGCCGTCGAGCTCGACGGTGCCGGTTTCGCCGCGCCCGAACAGGTTGCGGTGCTCGAGAAAGACGTTGCCGCCCGGGCCCTCGTCGGTCCGGTAGCGGACCCCGAGCCCGACCGAGCGGTGCTTGCGCTCGGTCAGCCGGACCCGGACCGGGACCTCGGTGGCGCCGCCCTCCGGCGCTTCCGGCGTGATCTCGACCCGGCGGAAGAGCCCCGTCTCGACCAGCCGGCGGCGCGCCTCCTCGATCTTCTCGGGCGTGATCAGCTCGCCGGTCTCCCAGGCGAGGCGCCGGTCGACCCTGGCCTGCTCGACCGTCTCCAGGCCCTCGACGACGACCGGGCCGAAGCGGGCGTGCGGCCCGGGCCGGAGGTTGAACGTGACGTCCATGGTGCGCCGATCGTGGTCGACGATGACCCTCGGGCTCGTGGTTTCTGCGAGCACGAAGCCCTGGGCCTTGACCCGCTCGAGCAGGCGCTGCTGGGCGTCGAGCACCGCCCGGGCCGCCGCCGGCTCGCCCGGCGTCACGCCGAGGGCGGGCGGTTCGGGCAGGCGGAGGTCGGTCGGCTCCGGGCCGGTGTCGATAGCGACCTCACCGAAGGTGTAGAGCGGCCCCGGCTCGACCTCGAAGATCACCTCGACCGGCGCGGCCTCCCGCTCGATCCGGAGCCCGACCGTGCTGTCGTAGTAGCCGCGGGAGCGAAGCGCCTCCCGCAGACGCGCGAGGTCGCCCTCGGCGCGGCGCTGCAGCCGGGCCAGCGAGCTCGGCGGCTGATCGGTCATGCGCCGGCTCTCCGAGACCTGCTCCAGCAGCTCCCGGAGGGGCGCCTCGAGGTCGCCCTCGATCCTCGCCCGATACGGGACCTCGGGCGGCCTCTCCGCCTCCGGCCTCTCCGCCTCCGGCCGCGGGGGCTCGCCGGCCGCGGCGGGCGGGACCTGGTCCTCGACCGCCGGGCGGTCGTCGTCGTCCGAGATCTGGGCGATGCCGACGACGCTCCAGCCGACCACCGCGGCGCCCGCCAGCGCGGCCGCCCGCCTCCGGGCGCCGGCCTCAGGCACGCGAGGACTGGGCGCGGAGCGGGGTCGGACGCTCCTCGGTGGTGGACGAGGCCTCCGGTGGCACCGCCTGGTCGCGGCCGGCGTCCTCCGGCGGGGCGAGCTCGCCGCCGGCGGCCCCCGCCTGCTCGATCCGGACCAGCGCCGGCGGCGCGGTCCCCTTCTTGTCGTGGCCGAAGTAGACGGTCTGGTGCGGGAACGGGATCTCGATCCCCAGCTCGTCGAACCGGATCTTGACCCGGCGGTTGAACTCGCGCGCGACCTCCCACTGCTTCAGCGGGCGGGTCTTGAAGCGTGCACGGATCACCAGCGCCGACGCGCCGAACCGGTCGAGGCCCGCGACCTCGAGCGGCTCCAGGACCAGCCGCCGGAAGTAGGCGTCGCGGCTCATTTCGGCGCCGATGTCGCGCAGCACCTGGATCACCTGATCGACGTTCTCGCGGTAGGCGACGCTGATGTCGAACAGCGCGTAGGAGAACTCCTTGGTCATGTTGGTCACGGTGTCGATCGCGCTGTAGGGGATCGTGTGCACGTTGCCGCCGTAGTCGCGCAGCTGCACGGTCCGCATCGACACCTCCTCGACCACCCCGCTCTGGCCGGCGATCGTGACGACGTCGCCGACCCGGATGGTGTCGCCCATCAGCATGAACATGCCGGTGATGATGTCCTGGACCAGCTTCTGCGAGCCGAAGCCGATGGCGAGGCCGATGACGCCGGCGCCGGCGAGCAGCGGCGCGACGTCGAGGCCGAGCTCGGAGAGGATCAGGAACAGCGCGATCACGCTGAGCAGCACCAGCAGCAGGTTGCGGGTGATGTTGAGGAGCGTGCGGGTCCGGTTCGAGCGGCGGAGGTTGCCCTCCTCGTCGGTCTCGCTGATCGAGCGCTCGATCAGGAAGCTGATCAGCTCCCAGGCCCCGATCGTCAGCACGGCGATGATCAGGACGGTCAGGGCGTTGCCGATCACCGTGTTGCCGGCCTCGCTGAACAGCCAGGTGAGCGTGCCGAACCCCCAGGCCTCGAGCAGGCCGAGGATCACGAAGCCGATCACCGCGGCGCGGGCGGCGCCCGCGATGATCGGGACGTAGCGCCGGATCCGCCGCTCGAGCGGGGTCGGCTCGTGATCGTCTTCGGGCGGCCGGAGCCGCTGCTCGAACGTCTGATCGACCGCGCGCCAGACCAGCCAGCCGACGATCACGATCGCCGCGCTGCCGACCGTCGCTTCGATCAGCGCCTGGAAGCCGCCCGGGATGTCGAGCGCCCAGACCAGGTAGATGAACAGGACGTAGATCAGGGCGAGCACGTGCCAGAAGCTCGCGAGCGTCGACCAGGGCAGGCGGCGGAGCGCCCTGCTCCGGCTCGCGTCGCCGAGCTGGGCGATCGCGTGCCCCACGCGCTCGCGGCTCTGCACGATCACGATCATGACCATGACCGCGACCACGAAGAACAGGAGGTGCAGGAGCAGCCCGTGGAGGGTCCAGGGCAGCCCGAGCCGCCGCGCGCCGGCGAGGATGTAGTAGCCGTACACCGAGGTCCCGAGGATCCGGCGAAGCCAGTCGTTGGTGTAGCGCGCGGCGCGGTCGCTGATCGGGAGCAGCCTGATCGCATGCGCCTTGGGGGCGAAGGTCACCCGGAGCAGGGCGACCCCGCTGCGCACGATGATCACCGCGTTGACCAGCGGCAGCACCACCAGCCGCCCCAGATTGTTCATCTCCATCGTCGCGAGCGTGCCGTAGGCGGCGATGGCGAAGGCGACCACCGGCATCAGCTCGACGATCAGCCAGAGGAAGCTCCTGGCCAGGCGGTCGGCGTAGCCCGCCGCCGGCGGTTGGGTCAGGTTGTGCCGGAGCCGGCGGAGCACGACGTTCATCGCGAGGAGGGCGAGGGTCCCAAGACCGAGCACGAGCCCGACCCGGAAGCCGACCCAGAGCCAGACCTCGCGGCTCACCGGGTCGAGCAGCTGCCGCCGCGTCCAGTCGATCAGCTCGGGCACGTCGTCGAAGGCGCGCACCATGGTGCTCACCACCTGGCGCACGATGTCGGTGCGCGCCGCGATCTCGTCGAGCACGCGGCCGACCGCGTCCTCGGGCGAGGGCGCCTCCTCCTCTGCCGGCCCGGCGACCTCGAGCAGGGTCCGCAGCTGGTCGAGCAGCTGCTTGCGCCGCTCCGGATCCTCGATGGTGGCGATCAGCTCCCGGAGCCGCTCCTCCTCGCTCGCGGGCGCGGCTTCGGCCTCGGGCTCGCCGCCCACGCCGGGCACGCCCGGCACGCTTAGCGACTGCCCGCACACCGGCCCGGGGGGCACGACGAGCAGCGCGATGAGCAATGGCAGAAGCGTCGCCAGCCGCTTGAGCATGACCATCCGGCGATTGAGCTTGACGGGAGTCAATCGCCATTAGAGGAAGCCGCGGCGGACTGTAAAGGCGGTTGCGCGCCCGCGGCACCCCGCGCCGGCGAGAAATGCCGCTCATGGTCGATCCCGAGGGCACCACCTCCCGAGGATCCGCCGTCCGTCGGGCCTCCGCCCGGCCGGGCCCGGGCTCCGCCGCCTGGGCCGGCTGGAGACGGGACGAGGGAGGGCCCCCGGCTCAGGCGGGCGAGGCCCGCCCGGCCGCCTGCAGCTTCTGCTCGAACCGCCAAGCGGTGCCGACGATCAGGTCGAGGTCGTCGTAGCGCGGGCGCCACGCGAGCACGTCCTGGATCCTTCGGTTGGCCGCGACCAGACGCGGCGGATCGCCCGCGCGCCTCGGGCCTTCGCTGATCTCGAACCGGACGCCGCTGATCCGGCGCACCGCCTCCAGCACCTCGCGCACGCTCAGGCCGTGGCCGTAGCCGCAGTTCAGGATCGCGTCCGCGCCGCCGCCGGCGAGAAGGTGATCGAGCGCGGCCACGTGGGCGTCGGCGAGGTCCTGGACGTGGATGTAGTCGCGCACGCAGGTGCCGTCGGGGGTCGGATAGTCGGTGCCGTTGATCTGCATTCCCGGGCGCAGTCCCATCGCCGTCTCGCAGGCGACCTTGACCAGGTGGCTGTTGTTCGGGGTCGCCTCGCCGATCGAGCCGTCGAGGGCCGCGCCGGCGACGTTGAAGTAGCGGAGGATCAGGGTGCGCATGCCCGCGGCGGCGGCGACGTCCTGGAGCATCCGCTCAGCCATCATCTTGGATGCGCCGTAGGGGTTGATCGGCGCGAGCGGCATGGCCTCGTCGATCAGCTCGACCTCGGGCTCGCCGTAGACCGCGGCGGTCGAGGAAAACACGACCGCCCCTACCCCGCCCGCGGCCGCGGCCTCGAACAGATTGAGGGCGTTGGCGACGTTGTTGCGGTAGTAGCGGGCCGGCTCGCGGACCGACTCGCCGACCCAGATGCTGGCGGCGAAATGGAGCACCGCCGCGAACCGCCGGCGCAGCAGGACCTCGTCGAGCCGGTTGCGGTCGGAGAGGTCGGCGACCACCAGCTCGGCCCCGGGCACCGCGCAGGCGAAGCCGGTCGAGAGGTTGTCGTAGACCACCACCCGGTACCCGGCCAGGATCAGCTGCTTGACCACGTGGCTCCCGATGTAGCCGGCCCCGCCGGCGACCAGGACCCAGGGCGCCTCCTGTCGCATCGCTCTCCTTTTCTCCGGTCATGGCCGGAGGACAGGGCCTCGCGGGCGCACCGGTCACACCTCGGGATCGCTCGGACGCCCGGTGGAGATGAAGCGGTAGGTGCCCTCCTCCAGGACCAGGCAGGTGAGGCAGCCGGTCCAGCAGGCGCCGGTGTCGATCCCGATCCGGTTGTGGCGCACCACCGGCTGGTTCTCGACCGTGTGGCCGTGAACTACCACCTTCCCGAACGAACGCTCGAAGCTCAGGAACGGCTCGCGGATCCAGAGCAGGTCGTCTGCGGTCTGGTGGTCGATCGGGATCCCCGGCCGCACGCCGGCGTGGACGAACAGATAGTCCCCGCTCTCATAGCTCAGCTCGAGGTTCTGCAGGAACCCCACGTGCGACCGCGGCAGCCGCTGACGCAGCGCCGCCTGCAGCCGGGTCAGGTACCGGGGGTCGTCGACCGGCGTGCCGAGCCGGACGCCGTAGCTGTGCAGCGTGACGTCGCCGCCATAGCGCAGCCAGGTCGGGCCGACGTTGGGGTCGACCAGGAAGCTCAGCAGCCAGGCGTCGTGATTGCCGAGCAGATGGACCGAGCGGAACCCTTCGAGCGGCTGCCGGATGAGGAGGTCGATGACCTCGGCGCTCTCGAGGCCGCGGTCGACGTAGTCGCCCATGTAGATGACGATCTTCTCGGTCCCGGGGGTCAGCTGCTGGGCGTCGTCGTCGATCCGGCGGCGGAGCTCGTGCAGCAGGTCGACCCGGCCGTGCACGTCGCCGATCGCATAGATGCACACGCCCGGCGGGACGCGGGCGACGTGGCCGTCGACCATCGGCTGCGCGTCGCGCAGGGCGTCTCGGCGGCGGAAGATGTTGCGGAGCACGGGCGAGCTCGTGGCTACCTGGTCGTCGGGATCCGAGGCCCGGTCCCGCCGGCGCCCCTCGCTCCACCCAGGATGGAACGCCTCCTATTAAACATTGACTGACGATGGTTGCCAGCGACCAGAAGTTGAGCTACAGATCAAACTTGGAGCGCAGTCCTTTGGAAAGGCTGAAGAATCCTGTATGGACATCGATCGGGCAACGGCGCGTGGGAAGAGCTGGCGGACCGCCCGCAGCGGGTGCCCGCCACCCTCGCCCCCGCCGTCCCGTTTGGCAAGTGCGCCCTTGGCACGACGGGTCGGCTTGCCTTCGCCGCCGCGGCGGCTATAACCGCGCGTCGAACGATGATCCAGACCCGTCCTCCGTGCATCATCGCTCCGAGGAGACGCCCGTGAACGTCCGACGCCCGATCGTCCTTGTCCTTGCCGCCGCCTTCGCGGGCCTCGGCGTCGCGGCCCCGGCCGCGGCCCAGGAGCCCGACCCGAACGTGACCATCCGCGAGCGGCCGCGCCCCGCGTTCGATCCCCTCGGCCTGCGCGCCGGCAACTTCCTGATCCTGCCGAGCCTCGACGTCTCGGAGATCTACGACGACAACATCTTCGCCGACGCCGAGGACGAGACCGACGACTTCATCACCCTGATCTCGCCGCGGATCGAGGCGACCTCGAACTTCATCCGGCATCGCCTCGGCCTGACCCTCGGCGCCGACATCGCCCGCTATCTCGACGAGGACGACGAGAACTACGAGGACATCTTCGGCGCGGTCGAGGGCCGGCTCGACATCCGCCGCTCCACCTTCCTCGACGCGGCCTTCGACGTCGGGCTGTTCAGCGAGGATCGCGACGACCCGGAGGACGTCGAGGCGGACGAGCGCACCGAATACCTCCGCTACGGCGGCGAGCTCGCCCTGAACCACACCTTCAACCGCCTGTTCACGCGTCTGACCGGCCGGGTCGCGGTGTTCGACTACGACGACGCCGGCGGCATCAACAACGACGACCGCGACCGCACCGACTACGACGCCCTGCTCCGCCTCGGCTACATCGTCTCGCCGCGGGTGAACGTCTTCACCGAGGGGCGCTACACCATCGAGGATCGCGACCAGGACATCGACGACCAGGGGTTCAACCGCGATTCCGACGGCTGGGAGGTCCGGGCCGGCGCCGGCGTCGACCTCACCGCGGTGCTGTTCGGCGAGGCCTTCGTCGGTTATCGCAGCGAGTCGTTCGACGAGCCGACCTTCGAGGACGTCGACGGCGTGTCGTTCGGCATCGACCTGACCTGGAACCCGACCACCCTCACCACGCTGATCCTGTCGGGCGGCAGCGACATCGAGACCACCACCCAGGCCGGCGCGGCTGGCAACTTCCAGTCCGTGGTCAGCCTGAGCGTGGACCACGAGCTGCTCCGCAACCTGCTGCTCGGCGCCACGGTCGGCTACGTCCGGGACGACTTCGACGGCATCGACCGGGTCGACGACACGATCAGCGCCGGAACCAGCCTGACCTACCTGATCAACCGCTACTTCGCGGTCGAGGGCTCGTACCTGTATAGCGACCGCTCGAGCGACTTCGAGTTCGAGGAGTACAGCCGCAACCAGATCAGGCTCGGCATCTCCGCCCAGCTCTGAGGCGGGGGGCCGCGGGAACGGAGGCCGGAAATTCACTTTTCGTTCATGGTGAGCTGCTAGCTTCCGGCGGTCGCGCGACCTCCTGTTGGGGTCGCGGCACCGTCGGACGGCGTCGGACGAAGGTGGAGGAGGACCGATCATGGCCAGCGTGAGCCGCGCAAGCGCACTCAAGATGTTCGCGATTGCCGTGGGGGTGGCAGGTGCCGGGCTGATCGTCGCCGGGTGCTCGTCCTCGCCGCCGCCCGCGCGCGTGCCGCCAGCGCTGCCCGGCGCCGCCGTGCCCGGCGCGACCGGGGCGACGCCCGCCAACGCCCCGAGCACGCAGGACACGGTGGCCGGCTACCGGCTCGGGCCGGGCGACCAGGTGCGGCTCACGGTGTTCCGCCACGAGGACCTCTCGGGCGAGTTCGAGATGGACGGCGAAGGCGAGTTCTCGATGCCGCTGGTCGGCGACATCGAGGGCCGCGGGCTCACCGCCCGCCAGCTCGAGGACCGGATCGAGACCCGGCTCAAGGACGAGGGCTACCTGATCGATCCGCAGGTCAGCATCGAGGTGCTGAACTACCGCCCGTTCTACATCATCGGCGAGGTCAACAACCCCGGCAGCTACGCCTACGTCAACGGCATGACGGTGGTGAACGCGGTCGCGCTCGCCGGTGGCTACACCTATCGGGCGGACCAGGACGACATCATGATCAAGCGCGGCGGCTCGGCCGGCCGGCCGATCGCCAACGTCGGTCCCTCGACCGACGTGCTGCCGGGGGACATCATCGAGGTCCCGGAGCGCTGGTTCTAGGGCAATTTCCGATGAGATGGAGCCACCTTCGGGTGAGGCAGACCCTACGCTCATTGGAAGCAAACCGCTCCGGATCGACGATCTAGAGCAATTTCCAATGAGACAGAACCGCATCGAACCACGACGGCCTTCCGCTCATCGGAAGACAACTGCTCTATTTCAAGGGATCAGAGCGGATCACCCGATCGGAACCGTTTGCAGGCGGTTCCGTCATATCGGGATCCGCTCTAGAGCATCTTTATCCGCGCGGAACCGCTCGCGGGAGCGGTTCCAGGCAGGCGGATGATGCTCTGGCGGCGGGGGTCGCGGAGCCGCTGCTGTTGGCCGGCATGAGCGGCTCCGAGCGATCGCATCATCCGTGAGCGCCGGGCTCGGGCGCGCGCTCGCACGCCTCGGCCATCGCGCAGGTAGCGGCGCGCCGGCGGGCAAGGAAGCATCCACCAGGGCCGCGCTCGCCATCTTCTTCGAGCGGCGCATGCTCGTCATGCTGGCGCTCGGCTTCGCGGCGGGGCTCCCCAATCTCCTCATTTTCGACACCCTCTCGGCCTGGCTGCGGCAGGTCGACGTGCCGCTCCGCGCGATCGGCTTCTTCAGCCTCGCGACCCTCGCCTACTCGCTCAAGTTCCTGTGGGCGCCCCTGGTCGACCGCATCTCGCTCCCTCTGCTCACACCGCTCCTCGGGCACCGCCGGGCCTGGATGCTGGCGGCGCAGGTGGTCGTCATCCTGGGCCTCTGGCTGGTCTCGGGATCGAACCCGGCGGCCAACCTCTGGCTGGTCGCCTCGTTCGCGGTGCTGGTCGCGTTCGCGTCGGCGACGCAGGACGTGGTCATCGACGCGTGGCGCATCGAGGCTGCCGGGGAAGAGCGCCAGGGCGCCATGGCGGCGATGTACCAGTGGGGCTATCGCATCGCGATCCTCACCGCCGGCATTGCGCCGCTGATCCTGGCGGAGCACATCGACTGGAGCTTCGCGTACGCCGCCATGGCCGCCCTGATGGCGATCGGCGTCGCGGCCGTGCTGGCGGCTCCGCCGGAACGACCGCGCCCCGCGTCGCCGCCCCTGCTGCCCCGCGACCTGCCGAGCCGGCCTGCCGCGGAAGCGGTCGAATGGATCCTGCGGCTCTCCCTGCTCGTCGGCGGCGCCTACGCGTTCGGGGTCGGCTTCACGGGCCAGTTCGTGATGATCGAGTGGGTCGCCGGCCTGACCGGGGCCGCCCCGGAGTCGCTCGCAACCCTCGACGCCCTCTGGGTGCGGCAGCCCGCCGGGACCTTGATCCAGGTCGGGCTCGCGTGCCTGGGGCTGTCCCTGATCGTTGCCGCGGCGCTGCCGGTCCCCGGCATTAGGACCCGCCCGAGCACCTACTTCGTGCGCTCGTATGGCGATCCGATCCGCGACTTCTTCAGCCGCTTCGCCGGGACGGCGGGGCTCATCCTGTCGATGATCTGCTGCTACCGCCTGAGCGATTTCGTCCTCAACATCATGAACCCCTTCTACCTCGACCTCGGCTTCGACCTCGAGACCATCGCCGAGGTGCGCAAGGGGATGGGCGTCGCGATGCTGATGGTCGGGGTCGGCGCCGGCGGCTGGTCGATCGCGCGCTTCGGACTGATCCGCTCGCTGATCGTCGGCGCGCTCGCCGGGCCGGTCTCCAACCTGACGTTCGTCTGGCTGGCCATGCAGGGGGCGGACGTGCCGACCTTCGCCCTCGCGATCATGGTCGACAACGCGTCCGCGGGCTACGCTGGCACGGTCCTCATCGCCTATATGTCCAGCCTCACGGGCGTGGGGTTCACCGCGACCCAGTACGCGCTCTTCTCGTCGCTCTACTCGCTGCCCGGCAAGCTGCTCGCGGCGCAGTCCGGGACGATCATCGAGGCGAGCGCACGCATGGCGGCGCCGGGCGGCCCGCTCGGCGGCCTGACGCGCCTCTTCGGGGGTCTGCCGCCGGTCTCGTTCGCGGGCGGCGCGGCCAGCCTCGACGTGCCGGCCGCGGCGCTGGCCGCCGGCTACGCCGTCTTTTTCCTCTACTCGTGCCTGATCGGGCTGGCCGCCCTGGCCCTCGCCCTTGCCGTCGCGCGGAAGCAGAGGAGCGGCGCGGCTGGCGACGGATCCGCGCTCCCGGCCTCTCGCTAGAGCGGATCCCCCTATGACGGAACCGTCAGGCCAGCGGTTCCGTTCGGGTGAATCCGCTCTAATCTCTTGCAGTAGAGCAATTTTCTTCCGATTAGCGGAAGGACGTCCTGATGGATGTGCTTCTGTCTCACCGGAAAGTGCTCTAGGTCGGATCCCGGCGACCTTCCCGCCCGGCCGGGGAGGGCGACGCGACCGACGGCTGCGCACCGCCGCCACTTGACCCGGCGAGCCTCGACGGCGCCGCCAGCCTGGTTCACACTCGGGGCTCAGGCCAGGGAGGGAGAACGATGCTCGTCGGCGTGCCGAAGGAGATCAAGAACCACGAGTACCGGGTCGGGCTCACCGCCGGCTCGGTGCGCGAGCTGATCGAGCACGGCCATCAGGTGGTGGTCGAGACCGGCGCCGGCGTCGCGATCGGCCAGACCGACGAGATGTACCACCGGGCCGGCGCCGAGATCGTCGAGACCGCCGACGAGGTCTTCGCGCGCGCCGAGATGATCGTGAAGGTCAAGGAGCCGCAGGCCGAGGAGCGGGTCCGGCTGCGCGAAGGCCAGATCCTGTTCACCTACCTCCACCTCGCGCCCGACCCGGCCCAGGCCAGGGACCTGGTGAAGTCCGGCTGCATCGCGATCGCCTACGAGACCGTGACCGACGCTCGCGGCCAGCTGCCCCTGCTGGCGCCGATGAGCACGGTCGCCGGACGGATGTCGATCCAGGCCGCCGCGCACTCGCTCGAGACGGCCCAGGGTGGCTCGGGCGTCCTTCTGTCGGGGGTGCCGGGCGTCCCGCCTGGGCGGGTCCTCGTGATCGGCGGCGGCGTGGTCGGGACCAACGCCGCCCGGATCGCGCTCGGCATGGGCGCCAGGGTCACCATCCTCGAGCGCTCGATCCGGCGGATCAACGAGCTCGACGACCTGTTCGGCGCCGCGCTGACCACGCGCTACTCGACCGTCGAGATCCTCGACGAGGAGCTCCGCCGGACCGACGTCGTGATCGGGGCGACCCTGATCCCAGGCGCCGCCGCCCCGAAGCTGGTCAAGCGCGCGCAGCTCAAGGAGATGAAGCCCGGCAGCGTGATCGTCGACGTCGCGATCGACCAGGGCGGCTGCACCGAGACCTCGCGCGCGACCACCCACGCCGACCCCACCTACACCGTCGACGGGGTGGTGCACTACTGCGTCGCCAACATGCCGGGCGGGGTCGCCAACACCTCGACCTTCGCGCTCAACAACGCGACCCTGCCCTACGTCCTGGCGCTCGCCGACAAGGGCTACCGCCAGGCGCTGCTCGACGATCCGCACCTCAGGAACGGCCTCAACGTGCACGAGGGCATGATCACCTACGAGGCGGTGGCGGTCGATCTCGAGATGGACTACCGGCCGGCCGAGGAGCTGCTCGGAACGGCGTGAACACGGCAGCCAAGCTCACGACCTGAAACCGCCGCTCGACACGGCCGGCCGGCGTCTGCTTGACCGGCCGTCGCAGCGGCCGTTACCCTGAAGCCACATCCAAGCAAAAACGGGAGGTCCAACCATGCAGGCCTACGCACTTCGCGGCGCGGCCGTCGGCCTCGTGGCCGGCGCGGCACTGCTCGCAGCGGACGTCGCCTCGGCGCAGGACAAGTTCATCAGCATCGGCACCGGCGGCGTCACCGGCGTCTACTATCCGACCGGCGGCGCGATCTGCCGGCTGGTCAACAAGGATCGGGCCAAGCACGGCATCCGCTGCTCGGTCGAGAGCACCGGCGGCTCCGTCTACAACGCCAACACGATCCGCCAGGGCGAGCTCGACATGGGCGTGGTCCAGAGCGACGTCCAGTACAACGCCATGAAGGGCGAGGGCGAGGAGTTCTCGAGCCAGGGTCCGGACGAGAACCTCCGCGCGGTGTTCTCGGTTCATCCGGAGCCGTTCACCGTCGTCGCCCGCGCCGACGCCGGCATCGAGAGCTTCGACGATCTCAAGGGCAAGCGGGTCAACGTCGGCAACCCCGGCTCCGGGCAGCGCTCGACCATGGAGGTCCTGATGGAGGCCAAGGGCTGGACCATGGACGACTTCAGCCTGGCCTCCGAGCTCAAGTCGGCCGAGCAGTCGCAGGCGCTCTGCGACAACAAGATCGACGCCATGGTGTTCACGGTCGGCCATCCGAGCGGCTCGATCCAGGAGGCGACGACCACCTGCGACACCGTCCTGGTGCCGGTCACCGGCCCGGAGGTCGACCAGCTGGTCGAGGACTACCCGTACTACGCCAAAGCGGTCATCCCTGGCGGCATGTATCAAGGTACTGAGGAGGACGTGGAGACCTTCGGCGTCAAGGCGACCTTCGTCTCCTCCGCCGAGGTGGCGGACGAGGTCGTCTACGAGACGGTCAAGGCGGTCTTCGAGAACTTCGATCAGTTCAAGAAGCTGCATCCCGCCTTCGCCAACCTCGAGAAGGAGGACATGGTCACCGAG
>DASUSF010000050.1:0-6312 GCA_036375275.1 Geminicoccaceae bacterium
ACGCGGCAAGCCGACCTGCTGTTCGCCGACGCGATCCGCCGGGCGGCGACCAAGTTCGGCGCCGAGATCGTCGAGGAGCGGGCGTACGAGTATCAGGCGACGGCCCGGCGCACCGACACCGGGCACGTCCAGGTCCAGCGCCAGCTCCCGGTGTTCACCCAGGACGCCGAGGAGCACGACGTGCTCGTGGTCGCCGACGAGAGCGACGTGTTCGGCGAATACCTGCCCTACCGCACCTGGGACCCGCGCCCGGTGGTCGGCACCCAGGGCCTGGTGCCGGTCGCCTGGTCGCGCGCCTTCGAGGCGTGGGGCGGGACCCAGATGCAGAACCGGTTCGAGACCGCGGCGGGCCGGCCGATGCGCGAGCGCGACTACGCCGCCTGGCTCGCGGTCCGGACGATCGGCGAGGCGGTGACCCGGACGTCGAGCGCCGAGGCCGACGCGATCCGCGACTACCTCCGCTCCGACGCCTTCGAGATCGGCGCCTTCAAGGGCGAGGGGCTGACCTTCCGCACCTGGAACCAGCAGATGCGCCAGCCGATCCTCCTGGTGACGCCGCGGATGCTGGTCTCGGTGTCGCCGCAGGACGCCTACCTGCACCAGCGCACCCCGCTCGACACCCTGGGCTACGACCAGCCCGAGTCCGACTGCGACCTGTCCTGAACAAGCAAGCAACCGGGAGGCCGGCATGCGCGGCAGCGCGATCCTATTCGCCACCCTGGCGCTCACCCTCTTCGCCAGCGGCGCGGAGGCGCGAACGATCTTCGTCTCCAACGAGAAGGGCAACTCGATCAGCGTCGTCGACGGCGATGCGCTCGAGCTGGTCAAGGAGATCCCGGTCGGCGAGCGGCCGCGGGGCCTCGCCCTCTCGCCGGACGGCAAGCACCTCTACATCGCGGCGAGCGAGGACGACACCATCCAGATCATGGACACCGAGACCCACGAGATCATCGGCGAGCTGCCCTCCGGGCCGGATCCCGAGCTGATGGTGGTCTCGCCCGACGGGGCCAAGATGTACGTCGCCAACGAGGACGACAACATGGTGACCATCATCGACATCCCCTCGCGCTCGGTCGACGCCGAGGTGCCGGTCGGGGTGGAGCCCGAGGGGATCGAGGTCAGCCCGGACGGAAGCACGATCGTCAACACGTCCGAGACGACCAACATGGCGCACTTCATCGACGGCAAGACCTACGAGAACACGCACAACGTGCTGGTCGACCAGCGGCCACGGTTCGCCGACTACACCGCCGATGGCGCCGAGGTCTGGGTCAGCTCGGAGATCGGCGGCACGGTGGCGGTGATCGACGACGCGACGCGCGAGATCAAGCACAAGATCACCTTCGAGATCCCGGGCGTCCCGACCGAGGCGATCCAGCCGGTCGGCATCGCGATCAAGCAGGATCGCAGCAAGGCGTTCGTGGCGCTCGGACCGGCCAACCGCGTCGCGGTCATCGACGCCCAGACCTACGAGGTGAAGGACTACCTTCTGGTCGGCCAGCGGGTCTGGCAGCTCGCCTTCTCGCCGGACGAGAAGTTCGTCTATTCGACCAACGGCGTCTCCAACGACATCTCGGTGATCGATGTCGACGCGGAGGAGGTGATCAAGTCCGTCGCGGTCGGGAGCTTCCCCTGGGGCGTCGCGGTCAAGGACTGAACCCGCTTCGAGAGGCGGGCCGATGTCCAGGAACGGCCGGCTGCCTGCGACGTTTGCTACCGCGAACGACCGGTTGAGGCCCGCGGCGCGGGCTGCTAGGCTCGCGCCGCATCAGGAGTCCGCGGCGCACGCGGACCCGCAAGGAGGCGCAGATGAAGTGGCATACCCCGAAGATCGTTGAGATCGCCTGCGGCTGCGAGATCAACGCGTACTTCCCGGCCGACTACTGAGCCGGCCGCCTGACCGGCGGCCGTGCCGTGAGCGGTGATGCGGATCATCGTCCTCGGTGCGGCCGCCGGCGGCGGTTACCCGCAGTGGAACGACCGGGGCCCGGTCGGCGCCCGCGCCTGGGCCGGTGATCCGGCGGCGCCGCCGCGGACCCAGTGCTCGCTCGCCGTCAGCGCCGATGGCGCCGCGTGGGCGATCCTCAATGCCTCCCCGGACCTTCGCGCCCAGATCCTGGCGACGCCGGCGCTCCATCCCCGGGCCGCGCCCCGCCACAGCCCGATCCGCGCGGTCGTCCTGACCGGCGGCGAGGTCGACCAGGTCGCCGGCCTGCTCAACCTCCGCGAAAGCCAGCCCTTCGACCTGTTCGCGACCCGCCAGGTGCTCGACGTGCTGGCCGCCAATCCGATCTTCGACGTCCTGAACCCCGCGTTCGTGCGCCGTGGTGCCCTCGAGCCGGGGCGGCCGGCCGAGGTCGTGCCGGGGCTCGAGGCCACCCCGTTCACCGTGCCGGGCAAGGTCCCGCTCTACCTCGAGGACGAGGCGCCCGAGATCGGCGGCGAGACCGGCGACACGGTCGGGCTCGAGGTGCGCGCGAACGGCCGCGCCTTCTTCTTCGTCCCCGGCTGCGCCCGGATCTCCGACGCCCTCGCGGCCCGGCTCGAGGGCGCCGAGCTGGTGTTCTTCGACGGCACGCTCTGGACCGACGACGAGATGATCCGGAGCGGCAGCGGAGCGAAGACCGGGACCCGGATGGGCCACCTCCCGGTCGCGGGCGAGGACGGCTCGATGGCTGCGCTCCGGCGGCTCGGCATCCGGCGCCTGGTCTACATCCACATCAACAACACCAACCCGATCCTGCTCGCCGGCTCGCCCGAGCGGGCGGCGGTCGAGGCGGCCGGCTTCGGGGTCGCCCTGGACGGAATGGAGGTGACGCTTTGAGGCTCCTCAGCGCGGACGAGCTGGAGGCGGAGCTCCGCCGGATCGGCGCCGAGCGCTACCACTCGAACCACCCGTTCCACAAGCTGCTGCACGAGGGACGTCTGAACCGCGGACAGGTCCAGGCCTGGGCGCTGAACCGGTACTGCTATCAGGCGGCGATCCCGATCAAGGACGCGTTCATCGTCGCGCGGATGGAGGACCCGGCGCTGCGCCGGGCCTGGCGACAGCGGATCATCGACCACGACGGGGAGCGCGAGGGCGACGGCGGGATCGAGCGCTGGCTGAAGCTCACCGACGGCCTCGGCCTCCGCCGCGACGACGTGACCTCCCAGTCCCTGGCGCTGCCCGCGACCCGGTTCGCGGTCCAGGCCTACGTCCAGTTCGTGCGCGAGCGCTCGCTGCTCGAAGCGATCGCGTCCTCGCTGACCGAGATGTTCGCGCCGACCATCATCCGCGACCGGGTCGCGGGCATGCTCGCGAACTACGACTTCATCACCGACGAGACGCTCGCCTACTTCGGCAAGCGGCTCTCGCAGGCGCCGCGCGACGCCGACTTCGCCCTCGACTACGTCAAGCGCGCGGCGCGCCGCCCCGAGGACCAGCAGGCGGTGCTGAACGCGCTCCGCTTCAAGTGCTCGATGCTCTGGGCGCAGCTCGACGCCCTGCACTTCGCCTACGTCGAGCCCCGCCTGGTTCCGCCCGGGGCCTTCCGCCCCGAGGAGGCCTGATGCCGACCATCCCCGATCACGCCGTCCCGACCCTCCCGCGCGGGGTCAAGCTGCGCTTCGACAAGGCGCGGAACGCCTGGGTGCTGCTCGCCCCCGAACGCGTCCTGATGCCGGACGAGATCGCGATCGAGATCCTGAAGCGGTGCGACGGCAGGACCGAGCTCGGCGCGATCGTCGACGACCTCGCCGAGACCTTCGGCGCGGAGCGCGCCCAGGTCGGCAGCGACGTCCGGGCGATGCTTCAGGGACTTGCGGACAAAGGCATGGTCGCGTGGCGCGGCGAAGGCGACGCCCCTAGGGCAGCGGATGGGTGATCTGGCGCGAATGCATCCGCCCCAGCTCTCCTTCCAAGTGAGATGCAATGATGGCTTTTCAACCAGTGGCGATTGATGTAAAGCAGTATCCGGGCGATCTCTATTTCCCGGAGGCCACGGTGCATGAGCCAACCGATCGAAGCCCGCGCGACGAGCATCAGGCGCAGCTGAGCGAGGATACGCGGCGCTGGCAGCTGTCAGACGGTGTGCTGCTCGGGGTGCTCTCCTCGCTGCTTCTGTGGAGCCTGATCCTCGCGGGCGTGCACGCTACGCTCACCTGATCCGCCAGCCGCTTCGTATCGATCCAGGCGCCGGGCCATCTCGGATGCGGCAGCCGGTTCCTGGTGCCGTCTACGGCCCGGGCTGACGAGCGGATCACCCTCATCCGGGCGCACCCTCAACTTTCCTCGATGAAGCGCCGGTATTCGTCGGTCAGTCCCTCGACCGCGACATCCAGCAACTGCTCGCCCGCTTCCGCCGAGGCCTGCGACGGGTCGGAGCCGATGCGTCCGTCCGGATAGCGCGAGCGGAAATCGTCGGCGTCGGTGAAGCCTCGCCCCGCCGGCGCGAGCGGCGGGTCGATCGTCGTGTTGCGGACGACGTCCGGGCGGGCGTGCCAGCTGAGCGAGATGTCGCTGGCGGTCGCGTGACTGCCGTCGCGGTCGCCGAACAGCCGCTTCTGCAGCTCCAGGACGGCCGGCGGGCTCCACCAGTTGCGCAGCCGGCAGCGCAGCCGCCCGGCGGTCGGGTCCCGGTTGAGGCTCGAGCGGGCGTGGATCTCCGAGAACGCCGCCATCGCGGTCGCCATGTTGCCGCCGTGGCCGTTGATCACGAAGCATCGCTCGAAGCCGTGCCGGGACAGGGAGGTCAGGAGATCCACCAGGACCGCGAGCAGCGTCTCGGGCCGGAGCGTCATGGTCCCGGGGAACGCCATGTGATGCTGCGCCATGCCGAAGCTCACGGTCGGCGCGACGAGCGCGTCCGCCGCTTCGCCCACCGCCCGCGCGACCACGTCGGCGCAGATCGAATCGGTGCCGATCAGCCCGGTCGGGCCGTGCTGCTCGGTCGACCCGATCGGCAGAATGATGCCGTTGGACCGCCGCAGGTACGCCTCCACCTCGTGCCAGGTGCTGCATTCGAGAAGCATCCGCGCTCCATCACTGGATCTGTTGGAAGCAAGGAACATGCCGCGTCCGCACCGCCAGCGGAAGTCCGGCGTCGCCCGAGCGGCCGGTCGCGCCGGATGCTCCGCTACGACCGCCGCCTGATCCGGACGAAGAGCAGGAACGGCATCGCGGCGAAGGCGGCGACGGTGTAGATCAGAAACGCGTTCAGGTAGCCGATCAGCGTCGCCTGCCGACCGATCTCGCCGGCGAACGCCATCAGGCCCTCGGTGCTCTCCAGGGTGTGGGCGCCCATGGTCCAGGGCCAGTGCGTCGCCTCGTTCAGCGGGCTCGCGTGCTCGGCGAGCTCGGAATAGGTGATCCGGGCGGTCCGCGCCGCCGCCAGGACGCTGATCGAGATGAAGATGCTGCTGCCGAAGTTGCGGAGCAGGTGGAAGATCGCCGACGCCTCCGGCAGGCGCTCGGGCGGGAGCGTCGCGAACACCACGATCGAGAGCGGGACCCACATCAGCCCGCACCCCAGGCCCTGGATGAAGCCCATCCAGGCGAGCGCCTCGACGCTGGTGCCGAGCTCGAAGTCCATCAGCATGATCCCGCTCCAGGCGACCAGGCCGAGGCCGACCGTCAGACCGACGCGCGGGTCGAGCCGGCCCATCCGCCCGGCGAGGAAGAAGCCCGCGACCAGGCCCGCGCCCCGGGTCGCGAGCAGGAAGCCGATCAGGCTGTCGGGATAGCCCTTGAGGTTCTGGAGCAGCGGCGGGAGCAGGGTGATCGGGGTGAAGTTCAGCATGCCGTAGACGAACACGATCACGAGGCCGATCGAGAAGTTGCGGTCGAGGAACAGCCCGGGCGAGATGAACGGCCGCTCGGCGGTGAAGGTGTGGACCAGGAACACCCAGAAGCTCACCGCCATGGCCGTGGCGAGCAGCGCGATCTCGCGGCTGTCGAACCAGTCCAGGCGCTCGCCCCGGTCCATCAGCAGCTGCAGGCAGGTGACCGCGATCCCGAGCGCCACGAAGCCGGTCCAGTCGAGCCGGGCGTCGGCCTGCCGGCCGCGGTCCCGGATGAAGGCGACCACCAGGGCCTGCGCCGCGAGGCAGAGCGGGACCAGCAGCAGGAAGACCCAGCGCCAGTCGTAGGCTTCGGCGAGGTAGCCGCCCGCGACCGGCCCGACCGCGGGCCCGACCACCACGGCCATGCCGAACAGCCCCTGCGCCATGGCCCGCTTCTCGGGCGGGTAGGTGCCGACGACGATCGCCTGGCTGAGCGGGACGAGCGGCGCGCCGAACGCGCCCTGGCCGATCCGGTAGGCGAGCAGGGGC
>DASUSF010000051.1:0-15655 GCA_036375275.1 Geminicoccaceae bacterium
GCGTAGCAGTGGATCACCACCGCTTCGCCCGCCCGCAGCCGCTCGAGGATTTCCGGCCCGGCGTCCGCCCAGCGCCGCTCGAAGGTGCTGTCCGGCACCCCGAAGTCGACGATCGGCAGGTGGTACCAGGTCAGCCCGGCCGCCTCGGCCAGCTCGCCGAGGCTCGGGACGCCGAGAAACGTCAGCTCCTCGCCCTCGACCAGCGTGACCAGGGCGCTGGCGCCGCTCGCCTGGATCTCGGCGAGCTCGGCCTCGAAGGGCCCGACCCGCCCGCCGGGGCAGTGGGTCAGCCCGATCCGGCCCTCGAACGCCGGATGGACGAGCCAGTCGATGGTCGGGCCGCTCGCCATGCTCCCACCCCTCGCGGGATGACCGCGCCGCAGCCGCGGCTCAGCGCTTGTGCTCGATGAACGGCGCCGCCACCAGGATCTTGTTCTCCTGCCTGATCAGATATCCGGCCTCGGCCGACGCCTGGAGATACGCCTGCCAGGCGGGATCCGCCGCCATGGCGGCGCGCTTCTTCGCCCGGTCGGCGGCGTCCTCGTACACCCAGACGTGGACATAGCTGTTGACGTCGCCGGTCTCGGTGAACGCGTACAGGATCGGCTCGCCCAGGTGCTTCCGCTGAACCTCGAGGCCGCGCTCCCGGTAGAGCTGAAGGTGCTTCTGCACGGTGCCCGCGCGGCAGGTGTAGGTCCGGTGGTCGAAGATCATGGCTGTCCTCCCTGTGGTGGCGGTGGCCCGCGACGTGCGGGGCCGTCCGCCGATCAGTCGTTCTCGCCGCGCTCTTCCCTGGCGCGGCGCCGCGCCGCCTCGATCTCCTCGCGCTCGCGCAGATAGTCGTCGGTGGTCCGCGGGCGCGGGCGCTCGCCGGCCGCGAGCGGGTTGTCCCGGGTCTCGAACTGCACGATCACCCGGCAGTCCTCGCACATCCGGATCCGGTCGACGGCGGCCGTGTCCTGGAACATCCAGTGCCTGTCGGCGAGGGTGCGCGCGATCTTCTCGATCGAGGCGCGGGTGCCGAACGGCTTGCCGCAGCGGATGCAGGTCGCCGGCTCCTCCTCCTTGACCACGACCGCCCGCTTCGCCTCCGGGGTGAAGTTCAGCCGCGGCTCCAGGCTGATCACGCGCTCCGGGCAGGTCGCGACGCAGAGCCCGCACTGGACGCAGGCCTCCTCCTGGAACGCGAGCTGCGGCCGCTCCGGATCATCCCGGAACGCGCCGGTGGGGCAGACGCTGACGCAGGCGAGGCAGAGCGTGCAGCCGGCCGTGTCCACCAGCGCACGGCCGAACGGCGCGCCCAGCGGCAGCGGCACCACGTCCCGGGGCTCGGGCGCCCCTTCGTGGAGCGCGTCGATCGCGAGCCGCATCAGCGTCCGCTTGCCCCCGGCCGGCAGGTAGGTCGACGCCGGCATCGCCGGCGCCACCTCGGGCAGATCGTGGAGGCGCGCCTCGACCGCCTCCGGATCGTCCTCGACCAGGAGCTCGAGCCGGCCGCGGCCGAAGCCGAGCCCGGCGAGGATCGCATCGACATGGCCTGCCTGCGCCTGCAGCCCCGCGAGCTCGTCCCGGCGCTTCGGCGGCACCAGGACCAGAACCCGCCCGGCGCCGTAGGCGAACGCCCCGAGCAGCACGTCGAGCCCGAGCTGGGTCGCCTCGTTGAGCGCGAACGGCAGCACCCGGGCGGGCAGGCCGCGCCCGAAACGGCTGATCAGCGAGATCACCTCGGCGCCGTGGCGCTCGTCGTGCGCGAGCAGCACGGGCTCAGGGCCGCCGGCCCCGCGGTAGGTCCCGAGCAGCGTCCTGAGCCGCTCGAGCAGCGCCGACGCCTTGGGAAAGTCGTAGCCCGCCGCCCCGGTCGGGCAGACGCTGTGGCAGGCGCCGCAGCCGCCGCAGATGTAGGGGTCGATCCGGACCGTGTCGCCGTGCGGCTCGATCGCCCCGGCCGGACAGACCTCGAGGCAGCGCGTGCAGCCGGTCCGGCCGTTCCGGCTGTGGACGCAGATCCGGGCGTCGAAGTCGACGTAGCGCGGCTTCTCGAACTCGCCGACCAGGTCGGTGAGCTCGAACATCGCCCGCTGCACCGCCACCGGGTCGGCCGGGTCCGGGCGCAGGTAGCCGTCCCGCTTGTCGGGCGCGGTCACGAGCGGCGCGCCGCCCGAGAGGTCGAGGACCAGGTCGGCGCGCGCCTGGACCCCGTCCGCCGCGCGCTCGAAGCGGAACGCGTCGCGCGAGCTCGCCGCCGCCGGCGCGTGCCGGTCGATCACCACCTCGAACGCCCCGATGTGCCCCGCGACCTGGCGGATCCGGCCCTGGTAGACGGGGACCTCCATCCGCCATGGCGGGATCGCGTCAAGGGCGTCGAGGAGCAGGAGCGTCACCTGGAGCCGGTCCTGGAGCTGCCGGGCGGCGTCGAGGGCCGCCTGTCCCCTGCCGTAGACCAGGCACGTGCCCTGGCTCTCGAGCGTGACCGTCGGCGTCGGCGGCACGTCCAGCGCGGCTTCGGCCAGCAGCGCCGCGATCTTGGGCAGCGCCGCCCCGCCTTCCTCGGCCCAGCCGGCGCGCTCGCGGATGTTGGTGTAGCGGACGTCGGCGTCGGGACCGAACTCGTTCCGGACCTCCTCGAACAGAGGCGCTTCCTGGGTGCAGCCGACCAGCAGCGGACCGCCTTCCGCCACCCTGCTCCGGAACCGGTCGAGCTGGGCCCGGCAGAGCTGGGTGTGGACGGCGCACGCCTCGCCCGGCGCCAGCGCATCGGCCAGCCGCCGCCCGTCGAGCGCCATGCTGACCTCGCAGTTGCAGACCAGAACCTCTTTGTCCCGGAGCTTCATCCGCGCCCCGATCCTCCCGCCGTCCGCGTCGCCGCCCTTATCCCGCGACAGCCGTGCCGCCCGCAAGATAATGTGACGATCCTTCGACGGAGGAAGCGATGAGCGAGCGACGCCTGCCCGATGTCCTGGTCGGGGCCGACTGGCTCGAGGCCCATCTCGGCGATCCGGACCTTCGGGTGGTCGAGTGCACGACCTACCTCGAGCCGGCGGACCCGGACGAGGGCGTCCCGTATCATCCGCGCGCCGGCCGCTCCGAGTTCGAGGCCGCGCACATCCCGGGCGCGGTGTTCGCGGATCTGGTGGACGACCTGTCGCGGAAAGACGCGCGGGTCGGCTTCATGCTGCCGGAGCCGGCCGATTTCGCGGCGGCCATGGGGCGGCTCGGCATCGGCGACGGCACGGTCGTGGTGATCTACAGCCGCGGCCGGACGATGTGGTCGACCCGGCTGTGGTGGATGCTCCACGTCATGGGCTTCGACGACGCGGCGGTCCTCGACGGCGGCTTCGAGGCCTGGACGATGACCGGGCGGCCGGTCGAGCCGGGACCGTCCACCGCCGCGCCGGCGGTATTCACGCCGCGTCCCCGGGACGGGCTGATGGTCGACCAGCGCTTCGTCCAGGACGCTCTCGGCGATTCCTCGACCCTGCTCGTCAACACCCTGACCGAGACCGACTTCCGGGGCCTCGGACCGTCCCGCTACGGGCGCCCCGGCCGGATCCCGGGCAGCGTCAACGTCCCCTGGCCCGATCTCGTCGATGCGGAGACCGGCCGGTTCGTGCCCCTGGAGGCGGCGCGGGCACGGCTCGAGGCCGCGGGCACGAGCCTCGCGAAGGAGGTCGTCTGCTACTGCGGCGGCGGCATCTCGGCGACCAGCGCGCTGTTCCAGCTGCACCGCCTCGGCCACCGGAACCTCCGCCTCTACGACGCCTCGCTGGCGGAGTGGGCGCGCGACGAACGCCTGCCGATCGAGCGCGACTGAGGCGCCGCTGCGGCTCAGGAAGCCTCGATCAGAAACGACTCGGAACGAGGCGTCACGCCTGCTCCAGCCCGCTCGCCCGTCGGATGACGTCGGCGAGCGCGGGCGTGCAGCCGAGCACCGCGCCGGGGGCGGTGAGCGAGCCGGCCGCCTCGAACCAGTCGCTGGCATGGCCGCCGGCTTCCTCGACCAGGCGCAGCCCGGCGATCACGTCCCAGGAGCTGCACCGGAGGGTCACGCAGCCGTCCAGCCGCCCGTCCGCGACGTGGCACATCATGAGCGCGGTCGAGCCGAGGCGACGGTGGTCGACCCCGGCTTCGAGGAGGTTGCCGAGGGTCCGGACGTAGCGGCCGACCTCCAGCTTGAAGTTGAAGGTGTGGCCGAGGACCGCGCGGTGCGGGTCGCTCTCGCCCGAGACCCGGATCGGCTCGCCGTTCCGGAACGCGCCCTGGCCCTTAGCGGCGACGTAGAGGTCGTCGTGCACCGGGTCGTAGGTCGTGCCGATCAGCACCTCGCGGTCGCGGACGTAGGCGATCACCACCGACCAGTAGGGGACGCCGCGGAGGAAGTTCATGGTGCCGTCGATCGGGTCGATCACCCACTGGCCGGTGCCGGGCGCGGCGTCCTCGCCGCCACCCTCCTCGCCGACCAGCGCATCCTCCGGAAAGGCCTCGCCGAGGCGCGCCCGGATCAGGTCCTCGACCCCCCGGTCGGCGAGGCTCACCATGTCCTGCATGCCCTTGAGCTCGACCTCGAGCTCGCCCCGGCGCTCGAAATGACGGCGCGCGAGGCGGCCGGCCTCGCGGATGGTCGCCGTGGCGGCGAGGGTGCGGAGCGCGAGGTCGTGGCTCATGCGGGGGTCCCTTCGTGGGTGGAGGTGCGGAGCAGGGCTTCGAGGTTGGACCAGCGGCGCGGCTCGGGCCGCTCGCCGATGGCGGTCTCGAGCGCGTCGCTCTGGGTGACCAGAACGACCAGCCGCCGGGCGCGGGTGACCGCGGTGTAGACCAGGTTGCGCCGGAGCATCCGGCCGTGCTGCTTGACCAGGGGCAGGACGACGACCGGGTATTCCGATCCCTGCGCCTTGTGCACGGTGATCGCGTACGCCGGGGTCAGTCGGTCGAGCTCGTTCAGCCGGTAGCTGAGGACCCGGCCGTCGATCCTGACCTCGAGCGTGCCCTCGCCCTGGTCGATCGCGCTGATCCGCCCGATGTCGCCGTTGTACACCTCGCGCTCGTAGTCGTTCTCGAGCTGCATCACCTTGTCGCCCAGGGCATAGGTGATGCCGGCGCGCTCGACCCGCTCGGGGGCGCCGCCGTTCAGCGCCTGCTGCAGGGCCTCGTTCAGGCTGCGCGCGCCGAGCGGCCCGCGGTTGACCGGGCAGAGCACCTGGATGCCCTCGATCGGATCGACCCCGAAGCGCTCCGGGATCCGGTCCGCCACCAGGTCGAGGACCAGGCGCACGCCGTCCTCGGGGCTGCGCGCCTTGATCGCGTAGAAGTCGCTGAGCTCGCCGGCGTCGCGCGCCAGCTCGGGCATCTGGCCCTGGTTGATACGGTGCGCGTTGCGCACGATCCGGCTCTCCGCCGCCTGCCGGAAGATCCGGTCCAGGCGCGCGACCGGCAGGGCGCCGCTGTCGATCAGGTCCTTGAGCACCTGGCCCGGGCCGACCGAAGGCAGCTGGTCGACGTCGCCGATCAGGAGCAGGCCCGCGGTCTCCGGGAGCGCCGCGAGCAGCGCGTCCATGAGCGGCACGTCGATCATCGAGGCCTCGTCGACCACCAGGAGGTCGGCTTCGAGCGGGCGCGTGAGGTTGCGCCGGAAGCCGCGCCCCGGGTCCGCCTCGAGCAGCCGGTGCAGCGTCCGCGCCTCGCGGCCGGTGCTCTCGCCGAGCCGCCGCGCCGCGCGGCCGGTCGGCGCCGCGAGGAGGACATCCGCGCCGGCCGTCTCGAGCGCTTCCAGGATCGCCTTGACCAGCGTCGTCTTGCCGGTCCCGGGGCCGCCGGTGATCACCAGGAGGCGGCGGGTGAGCGCCATCTCGAGCGCGCTCCGCTGGCCGTCCGCGAGCGCGAGCCCGAGCTTGTCCTCGGCCGCCTGCACCGCCCCCGCCAGATCCTCGACCCTCCAGCCGGGGGCGGCGCCCGCGCGCGCCCGGAGCGCCGCCGCGATCGCGTGCTCGGCGCGGGCGAGGGCGGCGAGGAAGATGCAGGGCTCGCCCGCCACCTCCTCGGCGACCAGGTCCCCGCTCGCGACCTCCTGCTCGAGCACCGCCTCGACGGCCGCGTCCCCGACCGCGAGCAGCCGCGCCGCCTCGTCGAGCAGCATCCGGCGCGGCAGCGCGCAGTGGCCCTGGCCCTGGGCCTCGCTCAGGACGTGGCCGAGCCCGGCCCGGATGCGGAGCGGCGAATGCGGCGGCACATTGAGGCGCGCGCCGAGCTGGTCGGCGGAGGCGAAGCCGATGCCGCGGATGTCGCGGGCGAGCCGGTAGGGGTCCTGGGTCACGGTCCGGATCGCGTCCTGGCCGTAAGCCTCGAAGATCCGCCCGGCGCGGAGCGCGCTCATGCCGTTCGAGTGCAGGAACAGCATGATGTCGCGCACCGCCCGCTGCTCCTCGAAGGCGGCGACGATCCGCCCGGCGAGCGCCCTGCCGACGCCGGGCACGCGGCGCAGCCGGTGCGGCTCGCGCTCGATCACCTCGAACACCCGCTCGCCGAACGCCCCGACCAGCTTCGCGGCCATGGCGCGGCCCACGCCCTTGATCAGGCCGGAGGCGAGATACGCCTCCATGCCTTCGCTGGTGCTCGGCGGCATGGTCTCGAGCGCCGCCGCCCGGAACTGCCGGCCGAAGCTCGGGTCGGTCTGCCAGCCGCCGCGGGCGCGCAGCCGTTCGCCGGGCGCCACCCGGCCGCTCTCGCCGACCACGGTGACCGGATCGCGCTCCCCGTCGAGCTTGACCCGGAGCACGCAGAACCCGGTGTCGGGATTGTGGAACACGATCCGCTCGACCAGACCGGCGACCGCCTCGTCGGCCGGCCTCGGGCCGGTCCGGACGAGGCCCGGCTCAGGCGCGGCCATCGCGTTCAGCTCGGGATCCCATGGCCGGCAGACCCTGATCCGGAACCCGGCCTTTGACAAGCGCCGATCACCGCGCGACGGTCGGCCCCGGACGCGAAGGGAATGGTCATGCGGCAGGTGCGGGGCGAGCAGACGGTCGAGACCCGGGGCGCCGGCTTCCACGACATCACGCCGGTGGTGCGGCGGTTCGTCGACGAGCGGGGGATCGGCAACGGCCTGCTCACCGTCTTCCTGCATCACACCTCCGCCTCCCTCCTGATCCAGGAGAACGCGGACCCCGACGTCCAGCACGACCTCCTGAGCTTCTTCCGGCGCCTGGTGCCCGAGGGGGCCGACTGGCAGCACGGTGCGGAGGGGCCGGACGACATGCCGGCGCACGTCAAGACCGCGCTGACCCAGACCCACCTGCAGATCCCGGTCGCGGACGGCCGGCTCGACCTCGGCACCTGGCAGGGGGTCTACCTGATCGAGCACCGGAAGCGACCGCACCGGCGCCGGATCACCCTCCACCTGATCGGCGACTGAGGGACGCGCCTCGGCACCGCCGGCGGGGGCGGGGGCGGTGCGGCATCGCCCGCCGGGGCCCGTGCGAGACGCGTCGCTGCTCAGCCGTCAGCGGCGGCGCGTAGCATCGGGAAGATGGGCGGGCAGCGACCGATCCTGACCTTGCCCACCACCTCGAAGCCGTGCCGTTCGTAGAACGGGATGCTCCTCCGGCTGGTGGCCTCGAGGTAGGCGGGCAGGCGGTCGCGGTCGCACCGGCGGAGCGCGTGCGCCATCAGCGCCGAGCCGTGTCCCAGGCCCTGCGAGGCGGGCTCGACTCCGATCAGGGGAAGGTACCAGTGCGGCCGGTCGGGGTGGTGCCGCGCCATCGCCGCGAAGACCGCGAACGCGTCCGCCTTCTCGCGGTCGGCGACGCTCTCCTCGAGGAGGGCGTCGAGCGCCGCCTCGTCGGGTGCGGTGCCGGGCGGCAGCCACAGGGCCGCGCCGGCGTAGTCGCCGCTGACGAAGGCGGTCCCGCGGGCGATCGCCCCGCCGCCGAACGCGGCGACGAAGCGGGGGAAATACCGGTGGTACTGCTGCGGGTCGGGAAACAACCACCGGGTTGGCGGATCTGCGGCGAAGCCACGGGTCAGCGTCTCGACGACCCGCTGCGCGGCGCCCCTCGGCGCCGGGCGCACACCCGGCTCGACGGTGTCGACGAACGACATTGCCAAGGCTGCCATCTGCGCTCTCCTGAGCCCGCGGCCGACGCACCGTGCAGATCGGCTCGATGGGCCGGCGACCTTTCTGGCAGGCGACGGTTTCAGCTCGATGTTCCGGGTGTTGACGTCCGGTCTCAATCGTGACGGCTTCCGTTCAGCGGCTGCACGAGACGGGCCGCACACGGCCGGCCCATGCTCGACGTGGTTGCGCGGGGTCGGTCGCGGCGCTACCGAAGCAGGCATGCGCACACCCACCCCCGGCGATCTGATCGAGCGGCTCGGCCTCCGGCCGCATCCCGAGGGCGGCCACTACGCCGAGACCTTTCGGGACGTGCGGCCGGACGGCCGGCGGGGAGCGGTGACCTGCATCCACTTCCTGCTCCAGGCGGGCGAGGTCTCCGCCTGGCACCGGATCGACGCCACCGAGATCTGGCATTTCGCGAGCGGCGAGCCGCTCGCGCTCACCCTCTCGCCCGACGGCCACGACACCCGCGCGCACCGCCTCGGACCCGATCCGCTGCGTGCCGAGCATCCCCACGTCGTGGTTCCGCCCGGCTGCTGGCAGACCGCCCTGAGCCTCGGCGCCTGGACCCTCGTGAGCTGCATCGTCGCGCCGGCGTTCACGTTCGACGGGTTCGAGATGGCGCCGCCCGGCTGGCGGCCTACGCGGAGGACTTCATGAGGGACGTGCGCATGCATCGGACCCGGCTGGTCCCGCTCGGCGTGCTCCTCGCGCTCGCCGGCTGCGCATCGCCGACCCCGCCCGACACCCTGCTGCCGGCGCTCCAGCGCTACTACGCCGAGCATGCGGTGGAGGAAGGCGGGGCGTGCGCCGATCCGGCCCTGGCGTCGATCGCGCAGCGGAAGGTGATCAGCGCGAGCGGCGAAGCGACCGTGCTCCGGGTGCGCTACAGCTACGTCGATGCGAGCGTCGCCGACGAGACCGACTGGGAGCGGGTGCTGCTCCGCGACCGCGAGTGCGCCGGCATGGCCGAGCGCGATTTCACCCTGGTCCGGCGCAAGACCGGCTACGCGGTGACCGACATGAGCGGCGAGCGTCGAAACGAGACATGAGCGACGACCCCTACGACATCCTGGGCGTCAAGCGCGACGTCTCGGCCGACGACCTCAAGCGGCACTACCGGCAGCTGGCGAAGGAGCTGCACCCCGACCTCAACCCCGACAAGCCGGACGTCGCCGAGCGCTTCAAGAAGGTCTCCGCGGCCTACGCGCTGCTCTCCGACCCCGAGACCCGGGGTCGCTACGACCGGGGCGAGATCGACGCCTCGGGGCAGGAGCGGCCGGAGCAGCGCTTCTATCGCGACTTCCAGGAGGAGCCGGGGGCGACCCGCTTCTACACCCGCGAGGGCTTCGCGGGCGACGACGAGCTGCACGAGTTCTTCAGCGACCTGTTCGGGGGCGGCGCCGGGCCGAAGGGCCGGACCTTCCGGATGCGGGCGCGCGGCGCGGACATCGCCTACACGCTCCCGGTCGACTTCGTCGAGGCGGCGAAGGGGACGAAGAAGCGGGTGACGGTGGACGGCCGGACCCTCGACATCACGGTGCCGCCCGGGGTGCGCGATCGGCAGATGCTCAGGCTCAAGGGGCAGGGCGGGCCGGGCTTCGACGGCGGCCCCCCCGGCGACGCCTTCGTCGAGATCCACATCCAGCCGCACCCGCTGTTCGAGCGGAAGGACGAGAACGTCCACATCGAGCTGCCGGTGAGCCTGCCGGAAGCCACGCTCGGCGGCCGGATCGAGGTGCCGACGGTCGACGGTCCGGTGACCATGGCCGTGCCCAGGGGCTCGAACACCGGGACCACGCTCCGGCTCCGCGGCAAGGGCATCGTCGACCCCAAGAGCGGCGAGCGCGGCGATCAGTACGTCCGGCTCAAGGTGATGCTGCCGAAGGAGGTCGACCCCGAGCTCGCGCGCTTCCTCGAGGGCTGGGCCAAGGAGCACGCCTACGACCCGCGGAGCGGCATGGGAGGAGGCCGGCCATGAAGACCGTGGACGAGGTCGTCCGCCTGGTCGGGCGGGTGCGCCGCGACGAGCTCGAGCTCTGGGTCCGCCGGAGCTGGGTGATCCCCGCCGCGAGCGAGCCGGAGCCGACCTTCTCCGACCTCGACGTCGCCCGGATCTGCCTGATCTCGGACCTCCTCCACGACGTCGGGGTCGAGGACGAGACGATTCCGCTGGTGCTCTCGCTGCTCGACCAGCTCTACGCCACGCGCCGGCGGATGAGCGCGCTGACCGAGGCGGTGCAGCGGCAGCCGGAGGAGGTGCGGCGCGCCATCTTCGCCTGCGTCACCCCGCGCGGCGGCCCGCGCTGAGCCGGCTCAGCGCACCGGCCCGTTCGGGGTGACCAGGACCTTGCCGCTCCGGCCGGCGCGCGCGGCATGCTCGAGCGCGGCCTTGATGTCCTCGATGCCGTAGGTCGCCTCGACCGCGACCCGGAGCTCGCCGCTCGCCACCCGCCGCCCGAGATCGGCATAGAGGTCCTCCAGCGCCGGCCGCGGCATGGTCGTGAGCGCCTTGGCGAGCCAGAAGCCGGTCAGCGTCAGGCCCTTGAAGATGGTCTGGTCGGCGCGGATCTGGCAGGGCTCGCCGGACAGCAGGCCATAGTTCACGATCGTCCCGCCCTCCGCCAGGCAGTCGCCGAGGCGGGTGATCGCGGTGCCGCCGACCGCGTCGATCGCGAGCCGGATCGGCTGGTCGCGGTTGGCCGTCCGGACCCGCTCCGCGAGGTCGTCGCCGTCGACCACCACGACGTCCGCGCCCTCCGCCTCGAGCGGCCCGACCAGCTCCGGGCGCCGGACCACGTTCACGGTCCTGAAGCCATCGGCTCGGGCGAGCTTGATCAGGTTGACCCCAACGCCGGAGTTGGCGGCGTCCTGGATCACCCAGTCGCCCGGCTGCAGGTCGACGTAGTTGCGGAGCATCAGCAGCGCGGTCGCCGGGTTGACCTTGAGCATCGCGAGCTGGAGCACGTCGCCGCCCTCGACCTTGAGCACCGCGCTCGCCGGCACCCTTCGCTTCTGGGTCCAGTTGTCGCGGGCGAGCACGATGACCCGGTCCCCGACCTCGAGGCCCGAGACCCTGCTGCCTCTGGCCGCGATCCGCCCGACGCTCTCGGCGCCGAGGGTCGCGGGCAGCTGCGGCCGGACCGCGTAGCCGCCGCTGATGGTGAGCAGGTCCGCGGGGTTGATCGGGAACGCCTCGACCTCGACCACCACCTCGTCCGCGCCCGGCGCGCCGACGTCCTCGACCTCGACGCAGTCCGCGACCTCGTGCGGCGTGCCGAACGCCCTGAACTGCACCTGCTTCATCGGGCTCCTCCCCGCGTCATCCGCGCCGGCCTTGTGTCCTCCATGCCGCCCGCCAGCACAAGGCGGTCGCGCCATGCTTGGCGGCGGACGACGGTCCGAGCATGATCCGCGGTCCGGAACCGGGAGAGGCCATGCTCGACCTGCCGCGCATCATCGGCCACCGCGGCGCCGCCGCGGAAGCGCCCGAGAACACCCTCGCCTCGATCCGGGCGGCCCACGCCGCGGGCACGCGGATGGTCGAGTTCGACGTCAAGCTGACGGCGGACGACGAGCCGGTCCTGCTCCATGACGACCGGCTGGAGCGGACCACCGACGGCCGGGGTCCGGTGCGCGAACGGAGCCTCGAGGAGGTCCGGGCGCTCGACGCCGGCGGCTGGTTCGACCGGCGCTTCGCCGGCGAGCGGGTGCCGCACCTCGACCAGGCGATCGCCCTGTGCCTGGAGCTCGGGCTCCGGGTCAACGTCGAGATCAAGCCCTGCCCGGGCCGCGAGGTCCGCACCGCCGAGGTGACGCTCGAGCGGCTCCGCGCGATCTGGCCGGCCGCGGCGCCGGCGCCGCTGGTCTCGAGCTTCGAGGAAGCGGCGCTCGAGGTCGCGCGCGACCGGCAGCCGGACTGGCCGCGGGGCTACCTCTGCGAAGCGCTGGCGCCGGACTGGCAGGCGCGGCTCGCCCGGCTCGGCTGCGCGACCCTGAACCTCGGCTGGCGACGCCTGAGCCGGAGCGACGTCGCGACCCTCCGGGCCGCGGGCGTGCCGCTGCTGGTCTACACCGTGAACGACGTCGACCGGGCGCGGCGGCTGCTCGCCTGGGGCGTCTCGGCGCTGTTCACCGACACCGTCGGCAGCCTGATCCGGGCGGGGCTGGATCGCCCGGCGCCCCGGCCGGCTCAGTAGCGGCGCATCAGACCGACCAGGCGACCCTGGATCTTGACCCGGTGGGCGCCGAACAGGCGGGTCTCGTAGGCCGGGTTGGCCGCCTCCAGCGCGACCGTCTGGCCCTTCATCCGCAGCCGCTTCAGGGTGGCCTCGGAATCGTCGATCAGCGCCACCACGACGTCACCGTTCTCGGCGCTCTCGCGGCACTGGATGACCACCACGTCGCCGTCCTGGATGCCTTCGCCGATCATCGAGTCGCCGACCACCTCGAGCGCGTAGTGGTCGCCGCTGCCGATCAGATGCGGCGGCACGTCGATCTGGGTGCTGTGGTCGCGCAACGCCTCGATCGGCGTGCCGGCCGCGATCCGGCCGTAGAGCGGCAGGCTGCAGGTCCCGCTCGCCTCCTGTGGCCGCTCCCGCGAGCGCCCGGGGAAGGGGCCCTGGACGACGTTGGTCGGATCATCCTCCACCGGGACCGGCCCGGCGCCGCCGCGCGGCGGCGGAGCCTCGCGCGCCAGCTCCAGGGCGCGCGCGCGGTACGGCAGGCGGCGGATGTAGCCGCGCTCCTGCAGCCCGATGATCAGCCGGTGGATCCCGGACTTCGATTTCAGCTTCAGGGCGTCGCGCATCTCCTCGAACGAGGGCGGCACGCCCCGCTCCGCCATGTAGCTCTGGATGTATTGAAGCAACTGGTGCTGGCGCTGGGTGAGCACCTGTTTTCCCCCGCAAGGCTGCGGCCGAGATCCGCGGATGTTCTACAGACGTTCTGGTCGGCCTGTCAACGTCGCGCCGACGCCGAGAGCCAGAAAGTGTACTGAAACCGCCACCCGGTTCCAAGCATCTCGCCCGGTAGAACGATGTCCCGCCGCCACACGCTGGGCGGGCTCCGGCCTCAGATCGCGACCGCGCCCGGCTCCAGATCGAGCACTTCCACGCGTGACCCGGCCGGCAGCGCCGGGGCGTGCGCAGGTCGGCGGATCAGGCAGCCTGCGAGCGCGAAGGTCCGGAACATCGAGCTGTCCTGCCTGGTCGCGGGCGTCACCAGGAGCCGGCCGTCGGCGTCCCGCGCCGCGCCGGCGCGGAGGAACTCCTCGCGCTCGTCGTTCGCGGGGAGGTCGTGGGCGAGCACCGCCGGCTGGTACGGCGGCGCGGGATCGCGGCCGAGCATGGCCGCGACGACCCCGCGGATGAACAGCACCGCGCACACGCCCGCCGACACCGGGTTCCCGGGCAGCCCGAGCAGGGGCGTGCCCTGGAAGGTGCCGAACAGGAGCGGCTTGCCGGGCCGCATCGCGATCTTCCAGAAGTCGAGCTCGAGCCCCTCCGCCCCGAGCGCCGCCCGGACCAGGTCCCGATCGCCGACCGAGGCGCCGCCGAGGGTCACGAGCAGATCGACGCCGGCGAGCCGGGGGGCGGCCGCGGCGAACGCCGCCGGCTCGTCCCGGACGATCCCGAGGTCGAGGGGCACGGCGCCCCAGACCTCGAGCATCGCCGCGAGGGCGACCGTGTTCGAGCTCACGATCTGGTGCGGCGCCGCCGCCTCCCCGGGCAGCACCAGCTCGTCCCCGGTCGCGAGCAGGCCGATCCGGGGGCGCCTGCGGACCGGCAGCCAGACGCGGCCCATCGCCGCGGCGAGGCCGAGATCGCGCGCCCCCAGCCGGTGCCCGGCCGGCAGCACCACCTCGCCCGCCCGGAAGTCGAGCCCGGCCGGGCGGACGAACCGCCCCGGCTCCAGCGCGCCCTCGATCAGCACCCGGCGGCCGGCGGCCGGTCGCGCGTTCTCCTGGATCGCCACCGCGTCGGCGCCATCGGGGAGCGGGGCGCCGGTGAAGATCCGGGCCGCTTCGCCCGGCCCGACCCGGCCCTCGAAGGCGCGTCCGGCCGGGACCTCGCCGATCACCTCGAGCTCCGCCGCACCGGCGGCGAGATCGGCCGCCCGGACCGCGTAGCCGTCCATCGCCGAGACCGCCCGCGGCGGCTGGTCGCGCGGCGCCGCGAGATCGTCCGCCAGCACCCGGTCGCGGCCGAGCGCGAGCATCACCCACTCGGCCGGCAGCGGGCGGAAGCGCGCGACGATCCGCGCGTGCGCCTCGTCGACCGAGATCATCAGCCCGCCTCGTAGACGCCGGACCTGCCGCCCGCCTTGCGCAGCAGGCGGACGTCGCTGATCCGCATCCCGCGATCGACCGCCTTGACCATGTCGTAGACCGTCAGGGCCGCGACCGCGACCGCGGTCAGGGCCTCCATCTCGACCCCGGTCCGCCCGGCGAGCTTGCAGGTCGCCTCGATCTCGATCGATGGCGGGTCAGGGCTGGGACGCAGCTCGACCTTGACCGAGCTGAGCGGCAGGGGGTGGCAGAGCGGGATCAGGTCCGGCGTCCGCTTGGCGCCCATGATCCCGGCGAGCTGGGCGACCGTCAGCACGTCGCCCTTCGCGACGCCGCGCCGCTCGATCAGCTCGAGGGTCGAAGCCTGCATCAGGACCCGGCCCGCGGCGGTCGCCGTGCGCTCGCTCACGTCCTTGGCCGAGACGTCGACCATGACCGCGTTGCCCGCGGCGTCGAAGTGGGTGAGCCCGCTCAAGCGGCGGCCCCGATGCGGCCGAGCAGGGCACGCGTCGCCCGGGCGACGTCGGCCTGCCGCATCAGCGATTCGCCGACCAGGAACGCCTGCGCGCCGGCCGCGGCCATCCGCTGCAGATCGGCGTGCGCGTGGAGGCCGCTCTCGGCGACCAGCAGCCGGTCCGGCGGCACCTCGGGCGCGAGCGTCTCGAAGGTCCCGAGATCGACCTCGAGCGTCTTCAGGTTCCGGTTGTTGATCCCGATCAGCGGCGCGTCGATCGGAAGCGCGCGCCCGAGCTCCGGCCGGTCGTGCACCTCGAGCAGGACGTCCATGCCGAGGTCCTTGGCCAGCCCGGCAAGCGAGGCGGCCGTGCCGTCGTCCAGCGCGGCGAGGATCAGCAGGATGCAGTCGGCCCCGAGCAGCCGCCCCTCGATCACCTGGTAGGCATCGAGGGTGAAGTCCTTGCGCAGGACCGGCAGCGGCACCGCCGCCCGCGCCGCCTCGAGATCCTCGTCCCGGCCCTGGAAATGGGCCTCGTCGGTGAGCACCGACAGGCACGCGGCGCCGCCCGACTCGTACTGGCCCGCCACGCCTGCAGGGTCGAGATCGAGGTTGAGCTCGCCCTTCGACGGCGACCGCCGCTTGATCTCGGCGATCACGCGGAGCGTGGCGCCTGCCCTCAGGGCCGACGCGAAGCCCCTGGTGGCAGGCAGCGACGAGGCCGCCGACAGCAGGTCGTCGAGGGGCCGGACGTCCTGCTCGGCCGCCGCGCGATGGGCCGCGACGATGCGGTCGAGGTAGGTGC